>JANXSC010000050.1 GCA_025352845.1 Opitutaceae bacterium | reverse complement strand
GTGTTGTTGTTGCTGCTGCATGTGCATGATGAAAAGTGATGACATGTTTGTGAGATGATGAGCAATGGACGTGAAGAGCAATGACGTCAGCAATGGACGTGAAGGGCAAAAACACCACGCCGCAAAAACCTAACATCATCTTCATCCTCGGTGACGACGTCGGCATCGGCGACATCGGTTGCACCGGCTCCGATCGCTTCAAGACGCCGCACATCGACGCCCTCGCGCGCGGCGGCACGATGTTCAAGCACGCCTACGCCGAGCCGCTGTGCGGCCCGTCGCGCGCCACGATCCTCACGGGCCGCTACGTGTTCCGCACCGGCGCGACGAATCAGGATGCGACCGGCCGCTTCAAGCCCGCCGACGAAACGATGATGCCAGTAGTCCTCAAGCAGGCTGGCTACGTCACCTCGTCGATCGGCAAGTGGGGCCAGCTCCCGCTCGGGCCGGCGGAGTTCGGCTTCGACGACTACCTCAAATTCCAAGGGAGTGGCGTCTATTGGAATTCCCAGGGGAAAAAAGCCGAAAATTTCGAGCTCAACGGCAAGCAGGTCCCGCTGCGCGACGGCGTCTACCTGCCCGACGTGATGCACGATCACCTCGTCGAGTTCATCACCAAACACCACGATGATCCGTTCTACATCTACTACTCGATGTCGCACATCCACACGGAAATTTTGCCGACGCCCGACAGCAAGAATGACAGTAAGGATCTCTACGCGGACAACATCGCCTATATGGACAAGCTCGTCGGCAAGCTCGTCGCCGAACTCGATCGCCAGCACCTGCGCGAAAATACGCTCGTCATCTACTTCGGCGACAACGGCACCTCTGGCGGCCATATCGAGCAGGCTACCGTCAATGGCCGCCGGCTCAACGGCGCCAAGGGCGATGTGCTCGAAGGCGGCAGCCGCGTGCCGCTTGTCGTCAACTGGCCCGGCGTCACGCCCGCCGGAAAAGTCTCCATCGATCTCATCGATTCGAGCGATTTTTTCCCGACCTTCGCCGCGCTTGCCGGCGCGAAACTGCCCGCGGGCAAAATCATCGATGGCCGCAGCTTCCTGCCGCAAGTGCGCGGCCAGAAGGGCACGCCGCGAGAGTGGATTTTCATCGAACTAGCCCGCATGTGGTATGTCGCCGATCAGAAGTGGAAGCTCAACGAGAAGGGCGAACTCTTCGACCTGAGCGATGCCCCGTGGACAGAGAAACCCGTCGCCGCTAACACGACAGATGCCGGTGCCGTCGCCGTGCGCGCGAAACTCGCTGCCGCTCTCGCGGAACTCAATCCGGCGGGAGGTTTCCTCGACGATGGTGACGGCACGGGCCGCCACGCCGGCCGCGACGAGAAGCGTGCGAAAAAGAAGTAATCAAACTGAGACGTTCGTGCTCATTTCGCTCACCATGCTCCCGGTCCGCGTGTCCTGTCTCTGTCTTTGGATGCTCACCTCGACGGTTGTCGCCGCTCCGACCACCGGTGAGCTTCTAGCCCGCGAAGATTTCAACAAAGATCTGTCGCAGTGGGTGGTCGAGCAAACACCCAACGGCACCACCCGGCTGAAGGATGGGCACCTGGAAATTGATGATGGCGCCGGCCCCAACGACAAAGGCGGCTGCACGGTGTGGTTTAGACAAAAGTTCTCGGGCCCGATCCTGATCGAGTATGAGGCCACCATGATTCAGCAGGGCGGCGCCAACGACCGCCTCAGCGACTTGAATTGTTTTTGGATGGCGATCGATCCCAAGCACCCGGACGACCTCTTCGCAGAAAGCGCGAAACGCGCCGGCAGTTTCGCCAACTACGATCCGCTCCGGCTCTACTACGTCGGCTACGGCGCCAACGGCAACACGACTACCCGTTTTCGCCGTTATCCCGGCGATGGTTCCCGCCCCCTCGATCCGGGCAAGGACGAACTCCTCGACGCGAAATACATGAACGTGCCCAACCGACCCGTGAAAATCCAAATCATCGCGGACGGCGAGCGCGTGCAATTTCTACGGGATGGTGAACTCATCTTTGATTTCACCGACATGACGCCTTTCCGCGAAGGCTGGTTTGGCTTCAGAACCGTGCGCAATCACATGAAGGTCGATAAATTTCGGGTCTATCGCCTGCGCACGTCGCCCTGAAGCCCGCCCGACATCCAACATGAAAACTGCGTCCGTCATTTTGCCCCTCGGGGTTCTGCTCGCCGGCCTATCGGTGGCTTCCGTTCTTTCCGCCCGGGAGATCACGGCGCGCAATCCAGCCGAACTCACCACCGCGCTGAAAACTGCTGGGGCCGGCGACGTCGTCACCTTGGGTAAGGGCGCGTGGACTGATGTGCATTTGGCCATCACCCGCGGCGGCAAGGCGGAAAACCCTTTAGTGATCCGCGCTGAGTCGCCCGGCGAGACGATCCTAAACGGCTCTTCCACCCTAGCGATCAACGCCCCCTACGTGACGGTGGACGGACTCTTTTTCTACAAGGGCGCAATCGCTCACGACTCGGTGATCGAATTCAAATCGCATCACGGCGTCGTGCGTAATACCGCTATCGTCGACTACAACCCCGGGGCCTTCGACACGAAGTATTACTGGGTGTTTTTCAGCGGCGATTACAACGTCGTCGAGCGCTGCTATTTCAAAGGAAAGAACAACCTCGAGCCGCTGATCGGCAATGCCATCAAGGACAGCCGCCACAACCGCGTTGTCCGTTCCTATTTCAAAAACATCCCCTACGCCGACGGCAACGGCCGCGAGGACATCCGCGTGTGGGGCTCGGGCAAGTTCAACGCTGGCGACAAGGACGGCGCGTATTTCACCATCGAGGAGAATTTGTTCGAGAGCGCGCACGGCGAAGGCACGGAGATCATTTCGCTCAAGTCCAATTACAACCAGGTGCTCAACAACACCGTGATCGGGACGCGCGGCTGCCTCAACATCCGTCAGGGCTCGCACAACACGATCAAGGGAAACGTGATTCTTGGGCGCGGCGTCGAGGGTGCCCAAGGCCTGCGCATGTCAGGGCTGCACAACACCGTGCAGGGGAATTACGTTTCGGGTGCCGAGTTTGGCATTCGCGTCTCGACTGGGGAATACGTGGCGAGCGCCCTCACTGCCAGCTACGAGCCGAAGATAAAGCCCGGCGCCAAAGGCAAGGCGAACGCCGAGGGACGCATCGCCACCTATCCCCAGGTGAAGGACCTCACCCTGAGCGACAACGTGACCGTGGGCATCTCCGGTGCAGATTTGGAAATGGGCTTCGCCTACAAGCGCCACTGGCCGGAAGCGCAAATGGTGCTGCTGCCGGAGAACTGCCTGATCAAAAACAACCGCTTCGTTCGCCCGCGCGGCGGCGACTCGATCATCGGCACGATCGCCGAGACCGGACCTCCACTCGACAAATTACAATTCGTGCCCAATCGCTACGAGGGCAACCGGCTCGTCGTGGGCAAGGGAGCCTACGCGCCTGCCGACGGCGGTTGCGCCATGGAGCCGCTCGCCGCCGGCTGGACTGAGGCCGGCGAGCAATCCGCCTTCAAGGTGTTGATCTCAACCGATGTTGGCCCCGCATGGGTGCAGGCGTTGCGCAGCGCCGGCAAATTTTCCATGGAGGACGACACTTCCTGTGAGCGCACCTCCGTTCCCGCCGCCCCGAAGAAAGAGAGAAATAAAACGTCCAAAAAATAACCGAACGAGTTCAGGCCCCCTCAATTGTCATGAAAGCAATCCTCCGCCCCTTAGTCGTTCTGTGCGCACTCGCAGTCGCCAGCGCCGCCGAGCGGCCGAACATCCTCTTCGTCGCCGTCGACGATCTCCGCCCCGAGTTCGGCGCTTACGGCGCGAGCTACGTCCACTCGCCCAACCTCGATCGCATCGCGAAGGCCGGCATCACGTTCAATCGCTCCTATTGCCAGCAGGCCGTCTGCTCGCCCACGCGCTCAAGCCTCATGACCGGCACGCGGCCCGACACCACCAAGGTCTGGGATCTCGTCACGCACTTCCGCGACGCGCTGCCGAATGTTGTGACGCTCGGCCAGCACTTCAAAAATAACGGCTACTTTGTGCAGGGCATGGGGAAAATTTATCACGGCGGCTACGACGATCCCGCGACGTGGTCCGTGCCATGGCAGCGCCCCAACGCCCCCGGCTACGCCATAAAGGAAAATCTCGTCGGCGAAACCGCCGCCCTAAACGCCGAGCCCGATGCCGCGCCCGCCGCGAAAAAACGCGGCAAGAAACAACCCGACGGAAAAACGAAAGCGCCCACGCCGCGCAATTCCCGCGGCCCGGCCTTCGAGGGCGCCGATGTGCCCGACGACACCTTTGTCGACGGCAAGGTCGCCACCCTCGCCGTCTCGACCCTCCGCGATCTCAGCAAGAAGCAGGAGCCGTTCTTCCTCGCCGTCGGCTTCGCCCGTCCGCACCTGCCCTTCGTGGCCCCGAAAAAATACTGGGACCTCTACGACCCCGCGAAAATCACGCTCGCCCCGAATTCCTTCCGCCCGAAGGACGCGCCCGACTACGCCATCGTCCCCGGCGGCGAGCTGCGCGCCTACCGCGACATCCCCGAAGGCCACGTCCCCGACGATCTCGCGCGCCAGCTCAAGCACGGCTACTACGCCGCGATTTCCTACATGGACGCTCAGCTCGGTCGCGTGCTCGACGAACTCGATCGCCTCGACCTGCGCAAAAACACCATCGTGATCCTCTGGGGCGATCACGGCTGGAAACTCGGCGAGCACGACGCGTGGTGCAAACACACCAACTGCGAAAACGACACCAACACCGCGCTCCTCCTCTCTGTCCCCGGCATGAAAAGCGCCGGCGCGAAAACCAACGGCATTGTCGAATTCGTGGACATCTACCCGACCCTCGCCGAACTCGCCGGCCTCCCGCTCCCCGCGCACCTTGAGGGCCTGAGCTTCAAGCCACTGCTCGAAAATCCCACGCGCCCGTGGAAGCAGGCCGCGTTCAGCCAATATCCGCGCCCCGCCGGTCAGACCTCCGGCGGCCAGCCTCTCATGGGCTACGCCATGCGCACCGAACGTTACCGCTTCGTCGTCTGGGTCGGCCGCAACGACCACTCGAAAATCGACGCCATCGAACTCTACGATCACCAGACCGACCCGCAGGAAAACCAGAACATCGCCAAGCGTCCGGAGAACGCCGCGCTCGTCGCCCAGCTCATGACGCAGTGGAAAGCCGGCTGGCGCGGTGCACAGCCACTCGTCCCACAGTAATCCTAATTTTCATTTTTGGCGGCGCGCGGGCAAAATTTCTCCGGCGAGATTCACACTGACCACTCACAGCAGGCCTGCGCCGACGCAGCCGATCTGAAGGGCCGAGCCAACAAGTGGCAGTCGAAGACGGCGGCGAGTTTATCTTAGCGAGGGCCGGTGCGGCGGTGGCGTTTGCTAAGGCCGAATAATTTTTCCACCCAACGGGGCAGCGATAAAAGCCATCGTCGCAGGGAATTTGGCCACACCGCGAGTGCTTGGATGGACGGCAAACGCGAGTGCGCTGATGAGCCCAAACGCGTGCGAAAGGTGTCGGCGCCGTTCAGGCGCAGGCGAGCCGTGGCTCGACCGCGTGCAAATCAGGACGTTGGCCGGCCGCGAGCCAGTTGTGTGCGCCAACTTCAGTAAAATGTGGATCGCCTGCGCGATGGTGTAACCGAAAGCCTTGAAGCGCTCGGCGCCCCGTGCTGCCGTCACCCGCACTTCGTCAGGCAAGCTGAGCGCCGGCTTTCCCTTGTTGAACAGCGTTGTGTGTCGGCGAAGATAATTGGCCTCGTCGCGGGTTTTCAGAATCGCCGATTTCGCCGCCACTTTCCGCGCATGAATCGCTTCCGAACCTCAGCACTTTAATTGGGAATTATGAGACCCCACGCCGCAATCTGGTCTCGGCGAGGAATACCGCTGGAGCTCGCGATACAACCCACTTTGAAGTTGTTTTTGGTCCGCAGCAGCGATGCACTTTTAGCTTCATCGGTTTCATGTCTAGTCGGTTGCAAAGTGGGCCAAAAGTGGCGGCAAAATGCCAACTGGCCATATTGTTCATTTCATAAGTAAAAGAAGGAGAGGTGGCAGAGTGGTCTATCGCGGCGGTCTTGAAAACCGCTGGGCCGCAAGGTCCCGGGGGTTCGAATCCCTCCCTCTCCGCCATTTTTCTCCTCTGAGGAGAGAAAACCCGAAGCTAGGTTGCCCAGTTGACGTGGCAACCTAAGCATGAAACACGAACAATCGTTTGCTGTCAGTCGTTTTGAGAACCGCAACGGGGTGACCTCGTGGCGGGTCGATGGCCGCCTCCATGGCGTCCGCATCCGCCGCAACTTCA
>JANXSC010000028.1 GCA_025352845.1 Opitutaceae bacterium | reverse complement strand
CTTCCCTCGCCTCCCGCACACCCAGAAAACCTGCAAACACTCTCACGCGCACAAGTCCCTCATCGAAAATAACCGTCCTCGCTTCCCACCGGCGTAAATCTTCCTCCGCCCCGCCGCCTTCAAGTCCGACGGGCTGCTAGGAACGAAAGTTTTTGATGCGTGATGCGGTGAACGGGGTGGAGGTCTGCCAGAAGTTCGCGGAGTTTCGCGATGTTGGCAGCCGAGAGCACGGCGCAGACGTCAAAGACATTGGTCACGAGAGCCGAGCCGTGCAATACGCCAGCGTAGCCGCCAATCACCACGAACTCGAATTTTCCCTCAGCAAGACGGCGCAGAAGCTGAAGCAGATTGTGCATAGTGCCGTTCGCCGGCGGCGCGCAACCCTTGCGCCAACGCGAGGGCGTCGTCGTGCTGGCGGGCGCGGTTTTCGGGCGTCAACGCAAGGTTGCATTCGATCAAATTGATATCGAAGCCTGCTCGCGCGGCGGCCTCGATGGCTTGAGCGGGTGAGAGCGGGGCGTCCATGGCTGATCAACTACGTCACGAGGATCCTTACGCCAAACATGCTTTGAACGCCTCAGTCAGCTCGGCGCGTTGCAGGTTTTTGCCGATGAAGACGAGGGTGTTGGTGCGCGTTTCACCGGGCTTCCACTCGCGGTCGAACTTGACGTCGAAGAGCATATGGACGCCTTGGAAGACGAGGCGCTTGTTGGAGCCTTTCACGGCGAGCACGCCTTTCATGCGGTAGATGTCGCCGCCTTTCACGCGGAGAAGTTCGCTGATCCAGTCGTTGAGTTTCTTGCCGTCGAGATCGCCGGGGGTGCTGATGCCGACGCTCGTGACGGCTTCGTTGTGCTCGTGTGCGGCGTGGAAATCCTGCTGCCAGCACGGGCGCGCGGTCTCGCCCATGATGCGGATGTGGAGCGGTTCGTGGCCGCAGCTTTCGAAGACGAGGTAGAAACCGGGCGCGGCGATTTTCAGCGCGTAGCGACCGTTGCCTTCGGCGAGGAGGAGGCGGTGGAGCGTCGCGCCGGGGATGACGGTGTCGCCTTCCTTCGTGCGTGATTCCCAATCGGCGAAAACGTGGACGGCCGCTTCGATGGCGGCGGATGTAGCCGGGCTCGTTGAGCTCGGTTGGCCGGGGTCCGCGACCCCGGCTACAGGCATGATCACTACATCGAGTTCGTTGGGATTGCCGTGGTGATGGTGCGCGTGATCGTGTTCGCCATGCGCATGGTCGTGGCCTTCGCGCGAGTGATCGTGGCCGTGGTCGTGATCGCCGATCTCAAGCATGTGCGTGCCGGCGGGGAGTGCATAGGCGCCGGCCCACTCGAAGGGATACTCGGGTTCGAGAAACTTGGGATCGAGTTCGCTTGCGCGACTGAGATTGAAGCCGCCGACGTCGAGCACGGCGTCGAGGTTTACGTCGCAGTTTTTCGTGCGGTGGATTTTCGCGACGGCGTTGATGCGCTTGATGCGGGCCTCAAGCGCATCGAGATCGGCGGGTGAAACGAGGTCGGTTTTGTTGAGGAGAATCACGTCGGCGAAGGCGACTTGCTTCATCGATTCGTCGTCTTTGTCGAGGTGCTGACTCACGTGCTTGGCGTCGACGACGGTGACGATGGCATCGAGCTTGAAGGCGGCCTTCACCTCGTCGTCGGTAAAAAAGGTCTGCGCGACGGGCGCGGGGTTCGCGAGACCGGTGGTCTCGATAAGGATGCCATCGAGCTTGTCCTTGCGCTTGAGCAGGCGGCCGAGGATGCGGATGAGATCGCCGCGCACGGAGCAGCAGATGCAGCCGTTGTTCATCTCGAAGAGTTCCTCCTCGCTCTGAATCACGAGCTGGTGATCGACGCCGACCTCGCCGAATTCGTTTTCGATCACGGCGAGTTTCTTGCCGTGGTGTTCCGTGAGGATGCGGTTGAGGAGCGTGGTCTTGCCGGCGCCGAGGAAGCCGGTGAGGACGGTGACGGGAATCATCTGATTTTCGATTTTAGGGATTTTTGGATTTTCGATTGGGCTGAACCGCGGCGGTGGCGCGCGTCGTGCAACGATTTGCTCAGTCCTTGTCGTTGCCCTTGGGAAAATTGAAGGCGACGGCGGAGAACGTGGTGCCGCGGATTTCGAGGCTGGTGAGCACGGCGTCGAAGACTGCGGTGGTTTTCAGCCAGTCGGCCTGCGCCTCGAATTGCGAAGAGTCGCCGACGGTTTCGCCGGTGGCAGTGTTGGCGACGGATTTAAACGTGAGTCTGCGTTGCGCGGAACCCGCGGTGACGGCGACTTCAAACGAGCCGGCGTAGATGCGGATGAAGTTCTCCATCTCGCCGTCGAGCACGTAAGCGGTGAGCTTGCCGGTGGCGGCGTCGCGGACGAGTTCAAGGTGGAAGGCTTCCTTGCCGAGGACGACCGGCGTGCCGCCGTGCGGCGCCTTGTGCTCGTGTTTCGGTGTCGCGTGGGCCGAGTGATCGTGGCCGGCGTGAGGATCCCTTTTAGAGCATCCGCTGACAAGCGTGACGATGGCAACGGCAAAGGTGAAGAGCAGATTTTTCATCGAAATGAAAGAGAAGGACGACGGAATGAGAACATGCGGGGGCAGGGGAGGTAGTCGATAGCACAGTGACCCGTCGAAAGGCCACGGCGTAAGATCGGGTCAGGCTGGAAAACTTTCTGCATCCCACTTCGTCTCTCAGCCGAATCATCGTGGTCATGCGCACTAAAACCCGCTCCTCTTCCGCCCGGTGGCCCTTCTGGCTGCTCATCGCGGCGTGGGGGTGTGCGAACACGCCGCAGGTGGCCGTTTACACGGGGCTGGCATGGCTGGCGGAGGCGCGGAGTTTTTCGCACCAGCATCGCCTGAGCACCGACGTGGCCTTCGTGCTCGCCGGAAAACCGACGCCGCAACGGATCGCTCGCGCCGTGAAATCGACGCCGGCCCGCCCGCTGCCGCCGGTGCCGGCCGAGGCGGTGGTGAAAAAAATCCCGCTCGCCTACGAGACCGTCGCCGAAGTTTTGCCGCCCGCGCTGCGGGCGAGTCGCCCCGCGCTGATCGCGTGGGCCTGTCCCGAATCATTGCGCGCGCCGCCGCCGCATGGGCCGCCGCGCTTGGTTGTCGCCTGATCGTTTGTAGTTTGTAGCCGGGGTCGCCGACCCCGGCCGAACGCAAACCGGGGTCGCCGACTCCGGCTACAGGGCGCTGAGAATCTGCGCCCTTTCAAACCCAGCGTCAGTCATGGCCGCGCGCTTGCGGCCCACCCTCCGGTTCACCATGCACTCGCCTCTTATTTTCCGCGCGTCCACGCGCCACGTTCTTCTCACGTTCATCGCCTGCACCGCCACGGCGTTGCGGGCTCAGATCTCCGCGGCCCCGGCCGACACGCCGCCAGCCACGCAACTCGCGCCGTTTGTCGTCCAAGGGCGCGGCACCGATCTCGTCGGCACGGCGGCTTCTGCTTCGCAGGGGATCGTGGGCGCGACGGAACTCGATGCGCGGCCGTTTCTGCGGCGCGGGGAATTGCTCGAGGTGATTCCCGGCGTCGTCATCACGCAGCATTCGGGCGACGGGAAGGCCAACCAGTATTTCCTGCGCGGCTTCAACCTCGACCACGGCACCGATCTCTCGATCGCGGCCGATGGGATGCCGGTCAATATGCGCTCGCACGCGCATGGCCAGGGCTACGCCGACCTGAATTTCCTGATTCCGGAAATGGTGCGGCAGGTTGATTTCAACAAAGGCCCGTTCTTCGCGGAGGTCGGCGATTTCTCTGCGGCGGGCGCGACGGAGTTTCGGCAGTTCGACGCGTTGCCGCGGAATTTCGTGAGCATGACGCTCGGTGACCAGAACTTCGCGCGTTTCGCCGCCGGTGGCACGCAGCGTGATGGAGCGGTTGCCACGACGGGCGCGCTGGAGTTTACGCACGACGACGGACCGTGGTTGCTCAAGGAAGACTCGAATCGCTTCAACGGCGTGGTGCGCCGCGCGTGGATGGGGGCGAATGCCGACTATCGCCTCACCGCGATGGCGTATCGCGCGAAGTGGCGATCGACGGACCAGATTCCGCTGCGTGCGGTGGAGGCGGGCACGCTCGAACGCTTCGGCAACATCGACCCGACGGACGGCGGCGACAGCGACCGCGCGAGCCTGTCGTTCGATGCCACGCTGAAAGGTGCGGACGCAACGACGCGCCTCAACGCCTACGCGATTTACTATCGGCTGAATCTCTTCTCCAACTTCACCTATTTCCTCGACGATCCCGTGAACGGCGATCAGTTCAACCAGCGCGACCGGCGCGTGGTGGTGGGTGGCGCACTCACGCGCACGTGGTCGGCACCACGGGCAGGCGGCACGAGTGAGACGACGGTGGGCGTGCAGACGCGCGGCGATTTCATTGGCGAACTCAGCCTGCATCGCACGGCACGACGGGTGCGACTTGCGACGGTGCGCGATGATAGCGTCGACGAATTGAGTGCCGGGGTGTTTGCGAAAAACGAAACGCGCTGGAGTGAGTGGCTGCGCACCGAGGCGGGGCTGCGCGCGGACGGCTACCGGTTCAAAGTGAAGAGCGACAACGCGCGCAACTCGGGCACGCGGCTGGCAGATATTTTTTCGCCGAAGGTCGGCGTCGTGCTCGGCCCGTGGGCGCAGACGGAATTTTATCTGAACGCGGGCACGGGTTTCCACAGCAATGACGCGCGCGGCACGACGATTCGCGTCGATCCCGCGGATGGGGTGACACCGGTGGATCGCGTGACGCCGCTCGTGCGCTCGCGCGGAGCGGAGGCGGGCGTGCGGACCGCGGTGGTGCCGGGTCTCGTGACGACACTGTCGTTTTGGGCGCTTGATTTGGATTCCGAGCTGGTGTTCGTCGGCGATGCGGGCGGCACGGAACCGAGCGGTCGCACCCGGCGTTATGGCGTGGAGCTGGCGAACTACTGGCGCGCGACGCGGTGGCTCGCGCTGGATGCCGACGTTTCGCTCACACACGCGCGCTATCGCGACGTGACCGGCGGCGGCACACAGATCGCGAATTCGATCGCGACCGTCGTAACCGCGGGCGCGACGGTGGGGGCGGGCGAGGGGTGGTTCGGCGCGGCGCGACTGCGGATGTTTGGGCCGCAGCCGTTGAACGAAGACAACTCGGTGCGCGCGCCGTCATCGACAACAGTGAATCTCCGGCTCGGCTGGCGCGCGAAAAATTGGGAAGTGTCGCTCGACGTGCTCAACGCCCTCGATCGAGCCAACTACGACATCGCCTACGCGTATGCCTCGCGCCTGCGCGGCGAACCGGCGGCGGGCGTGGGCGACGTTCACTTTCACCCGGCCGAGCCGCGGACGTGGCGCGTGAGCGCGACGCGGCGGTTCTAAATGCGATAATGTAGGCGGGGTGCCCTCACCCCGCAGGATTCAGGCGTCGCACGTGGAAAGCCGCGGGGTGAGAGCATCCCGCCTACATCAAGCAGCCGAGCAATTTTACTTCAATGCGAGCACGACGGCACCGACGGCAATCAGTGCGCCGCCGAGAATCGTTTTCGCCGTGAGCGCCTCGCCAAGGAAGAGCGCGGCGAAAACGAGCACAAAGACGACGCTGAGTTTGTCGATGGGCGCGACCTTTGAGGCTGCGCCCAGCTGGAGCGCGCGGAAGTAGCAGAGCCACGAGAGGCCCGTGGCGATGCCCGAGAGCGTGAGGAAAAGCCACGTGCGCTTCGAGAGCGCGAACACCCCGCCAGCAGAACCGGTCGAGAAAGCAACCGCCCATGCAAACACGAGGACGACCACGGTGCGGACCGCGGTCGCGAGATTGGAATCGACGCCGGTGATGCCGATCTTCGCGAGGATGGCGGTGAGCCCGGCGAAGAGTGCCGAGAGGAGCGACCAGTGGAGCCAGTTCATCGCGCCAGCGTGGCAGAGCCAACCGGAGGCGCAATGACGCAGCGCGACAGAGGGAGGTCGCTGCGGCAGGGTTTTGTTGGAAAAAACGTTGCCAGAGCCCGGACGCGACGGACTCTTGCAAACTGAAGTTGCCTCCCCCCTTTTTTGAATTAACCGACCGTGTGGCCGTATTGCATTTCGCAGTGCATGCGTGTCGCCCCGGTTAGGTAGTCGGTATATCCGGTCCGTTTTTCCCACCTCGTCCCCACCGTCCCATGAACTTCGCCTCAAACAAATCACCCCTTCGCCTCCGATTGGTCGCCTGCATGATCGTTGCCGCTCTCGCTCTCCGAGTGGGCGGGCTCCATGCCCAGACGGCACCCAGCGCGCCTCGTGTTTCTGATGACGAAAAGATCACGCTCACGCCGTTTACCGTGAGTGCGGAGAAAGATGTCGGCTTCGTCGCCGCCAGCTCGCTCGCCGGCGGGCGCATCGCGACCGCGCTGAAGGATACGCCCGTCGCCTACTCGGTCGTCACGGCGGAATTTCTTGAGGCCTTCAATCTCACCGATGTGGCCGAAGCCACGCAGTGGTCCGTCAACAGCACCGTCGTCGATGCCGACGGCACTAATCGCGCTTTCGGCACCTCCGTCGCCAACGGCGGCCTCCGCACCCGTGGCGTCTCGACCGGTGTGCCGACGCGAAATTTTTTCCCCTACATCACGACGGCCGACAGCTACAATCTCGACCGCGTGGATTACGGCCGCGGACCAAATGCCGTGCTCTACGGTGCGGGCGGCGTGGGCGGCACCGTGAACTCCGTGACCAAGCAGGCCGACCCCTCGAAGAGTTTTCAAAGCGCGCGTCTCCAGATCGGAAGCTACAATCGCTATCGATTCACCGGCGATGTGAATGAAGCCCGCACCAAGCAGTTCGCAGTGCGCGCGAACGTCGTCTGGGATCAATCCGACACGTGGCGCGACAACGAGTGGAAGGATCGTTACGGCGCGCATCTGGCCGCGACATTCAAGCCCACCTCCCGCCTCTCCATTCGGGCCGAGGGCGAATACGGCAAGAGCCGCGAGCTGCGCGGGACGACCTCGTTGCGCGACCGGATCTCGGCGTGGGACGGCGTCACCACCTTCAGCGCGATCCCGACGACGCTCCCCACCAACGCCCAGATCGCCGCCGCCGGCATCGTGCGCTCCGGCCCGCGTTTTGTGCGGCACGATTCCTTCGGCGGCAACGTGCTCAATTTTGAAAACCGCTACGTGACCAAGGGCGCGGCGCAGAATTCGACGCTTTCGCTCACCAACCAAATCAACGGCGTGCCGATCATCACGCCCGGTTTCACGATCAACAACCAGGCGATGATCGACGATGATTTTGGCGTGCCCTCCGGCCGTTATTCGCGCGCTCTGGCTGGCTCGAGCTTCTTTCGGGTGCCGGATCGCGAGACGACCAGCGTCTGGAGCAACAAGCGCCCGACGTTCACGGAACTCGGCCAGGACCTTGCGCTCACCATCAACTACAAGCTGGGCGACCATCTTTTTCTCGAGCTGGCTGGCGACGTGAATCGCAGCGATGCCAACGGTCAGACCGGCCTCGCTCGTCGCGGCGGTCAGGACATCTACATCGACATCGATTCGACGCTCCCCGGCGGGGGCGCGAACCCGAACTTTAAGCACGCGTTCATGGAGTTCATGGAGTATCAGAATCTCCGCACGAATGACTTGAAAAATATCCGGGCGCAGGCCGTCTACATCCGCGACACGCGCGTGGGTAAGCTCCAGTTCAGCGGCATGGCCGGTCTCACCGAGCAGAAAACGAGATCCCGCGCGCTCACTCTTCTCCTCCCGATCAAGAGCCGTGCGCCCGACGCCCGCAGTTGGGTCGATAACTTGGAGTATAGCGAATACGGTCTCTACACGCGCTTCTACATGGATCAGCCGAACCGCACTTACACGCCTTCGACCGCTCCGGTGAAGATCGTCGATCCGGTGACCGGCAACAACGAGACCATTACGCCGGCGTGGATGTATGACACCCGTCGCGAGGACAACAACCGCAACAGCCTGCGGAAATACAAGTTTCTCCAAGGCGCGGGCAATCTCGACCTCTTCAAGAATCGACTCGTGCTCATCGGGGCCTTCCGCCGCGACTTTGCGGTCATCGGCGACAAGCGTGTCGTCGCGCCCGGCGATAATCTCGCCGGCTGGGATGGCACGACGCTCACGTTCCGGCGCGATGCCCCGGCCGACTACTTCAAACTCCAATACACGCCGAAGAACGCTGCCGGCGTCGCCACCGCCCCGGGGCAGTCCGCCGACGTGCGGCCCCGTTCCAATATCAACGGGGCGAACATCCCGCAGCCCCAATACGCCAACGACCGTTTCCGCGACGACTACGATTCCCCGGCACTCTCCCCGAACATCAACACGTTTACTACGGGCGCCGTCGTGAATGTCACGCGGTGGCTCGGCGTCTATGGCAACGTCGCGGAGACGTTCAGTCTCACCGCCCCCAGTCAGAAAGCCGACGGCACCCTCGTGCCCCCGACCAGTTCGCGCGGCAAAGACTACGGTTTCCGCGTCACGCTCCCGAACGGGAGAATGTCACTCAGTGTCGGCGCGTTTGACTCCTATCAGGCCGGCACCGCCGTGCTCTCGCCCGGCGGATTCAACGGCGCCTACAACGCCATCTCCGATGCGCCGGTCGTCGGCGACCTCAGTCCGGTTGGCCGCAACGCCCGCAACGTCGCGCGCTTCCCGCAAAACGTGTATTCCACCGTCACGTCTGAAACGAAGGGCTACGAGTTCGAGCTCACGGCCAACTTTACCCGCGCGTGGCGCACCGTCCTCAACGCCGGCTACACCAAGGCCCGCGTGCGCGACCAGTATCCCGACATCATCGCCTACTTCAAAAGTCAGGACGCCGTGTCGCGCCAAATTCTCGCCGACGCTGGCATCCTGATCGACGCGAGCAACCGCGCCTTGATCAATCCTGCGCTCAACGAACCAACGAAGATCAACCAGACGCGCGTGCAGGCCGCGGTGAACGGCTGGAATAATCTCATCGATAACGTCATTCCCAATACCACCTCGCAGGTTCCGCAGGAGACGAACGGTAACAGCAAGTGGGTGGGCAATCTCGCCACGGACTACCGTTTTCAAAGCAGCCCGCTCAAGGGCGTGCGGGTGGGCGCTGGCGTCAACTACCGCGGCGGCCAAGTCGTCGGCTACAAAGGGAGCGACACGATCGTAAACCCGGCGAATCCCGCGACCGCGATCGACGACCCCACGGTCGGGCCCGGCGATTCCGTTTACGCGCCCTCCTATTACAAGGGCGTCGCGAGCGCGTCCTACACTTTCAAGCTGCGGGAAGGCCGGAGTCTACAGCTCGATCTCAACGTGGACAATCTCTTCAACCGCCGCACGCCGCTCTACGG
>JANXSC010000015.1 GCA_025352845.1 Opitutaceae bacterium | reverse complement strand
CGCCACAAACATTTCCCGCTGCCCGCGCCCGACGCGTTCTACGCGGGCAACGCCGAGCCCGTGGAGTTCATCGGGCCGCTGCGGAACTACTACGCGTGGACGTGGGGCGACGCCCTGTTTGTCGTGATCGATTTCTACTGGGGCTCGCCGGTGTGCGTGGATAATCTGCTCGGCGTGATGGAGCACGCGGCCATCGATATGTGGGACATCACCCTCGGTGACGCGCAATACGCCTGGCTCAAGCGCACCCTGGAGCAGAGCAAGGCGAAGCAGAAATTCGTCTTCGCGCACCATGCGCTCGGCACCGGGCGCGGCGGCGTGGAAGTCGCGAGCCTCTACGAATGGGGCGGCAAACTTCCGAACGGCACCAACCAGTTTGCGCAGAAGCGGCCGGGTTGGGAGCTGCCGATTCACCAGCTCATGGTGAAGAACGGCGTCACCATTTTCTTCCAAGGCCACGACCACAATTTCGCCTATCAGCAGCTCGACGGCGTCGTTTACCAGACGCTGCCCTATCCGGCGGACCCGAACTACAGTCTTTCGTTCGCGGAGGCCTATAAGTCGGGCGCGATTTTGCCCGCGTCGGGCTACGGTCGTGTCACCGTTTCGCCGACGGGCGTGAAAGTGGACTACGTGCGCAACTACCTCGCGGACGACGAAGGCCCCGGGAAAAAAAGTGGTGCCACCGACTTCAGCTACACGATCGGCACGCTCACCGCAGCGACCCCGACGCCGGTGATTACAGCGTCACCGACCGCGCAGACGATCGTGCTCGGCGGCTCGGCGACGTTTGCCGTCACCGCCAGCAGCTCGCTCGCGATCAATTACCAATGGCGGCGCGACGGCACGCCGCTCGCGGGTGCGACGTCGTCGACGCTGACGATTCCGCTGGTGCAGACCGCCGATACCGGGAGCTACACGGTCGTCGTCTCGACCACGGCCGGCACCGTGACTTCGACCCCGGTGACCTTGAGCCTCGGCTCGAGCCGACTCGTCAACCTCTCTGTGCGCTCCACGGCGGGCGCGGGTAATCAGACGCTCATCGTGGGTCTCGTCGTCGGCGCGGGCGAGCCGCTGCCGATCCTCCTGCGCGCGATCGGGCCGACGCTTGGAGCGTTCGGCGTGACGGGCGTGCTCGCGGATCCGGTGCTCACGCTGTCGTCGGGCAGCGGCGCGCTCGTCGCGACCAACGACAACTGGGGCACGGCGACAAACGCGGCGCAGATCAGCGCGACCGCGAGTCAGTCGGGCGCGTTTGCACTGCCGGGTGCCAGCCTCGATGCAGCGCTCCTCGCGTCGCTCGCGTCCGGCAGCTACACGGCCCAAGTCACCGGCCAGGCCGCGGCCACGGGAGTCGCGCTGATGGAGGCCTACGACACCTCGGCGACCACGACCTCGGCGCGACTCGTTAATATTTCCGCCCGCACCCAGGTCGGCACGGGCGGCGCGGTGCTCATCGCGGGATTCGTCGTGCAGGGAAACACCCCGAAGCAGCTGCTCATCCGCGGCGTCGGCCCGACGCTGAGCGCGTTTGGCGTGACGGGTGTGCTCGCCGACCCGCTGCTCACGCTCTATCGCAATGGCAGCGCGAGCCCGATCCAGCAAAACGACAATTGGCTCACCGCAACCAACGTCGCGCAGATCGGCCTGAAGTCCGCGCTCGTCGGCGCGTTCGTGCTGCCCGCGGCTTCGCGCGACGCCGCGCTGCTCGTCACGCTCGATCCGGGCACCTACACGGCTCAGGTCAGCGGCGTCGGGGGCACGACCGGCGTGGCGTTGGTCGAAATCTACGAAGTCCCGTGAGCGCCCCCTTTTCTCTGATGAAACTAGAATTCGTTCACCGCTCCGTCGTCGCCGTGCTTGTCGTGATCGCCGTGTCGCGCGGGCGCGCCCATGACGGCGACGCGTGGATTCACACCGAGGTCGCCCGCCTGCTCGCCGCGGAAGCGAATGGCGGCACCGGCCCAAACACCGCGGCGGCGCCGCCCGCGGGCAACGGCGCGCTCATGGTCGCATCGTTCGGCGCCTTCCAGCCGAAGGTCCGCTTCTATTACGATGCGACGACGTTTTACGAGGAGTCGGACAACGTGCCTGACAACACTCGCATGCCGAATCTCATGGTCGGCATCACGTCGTGGCAGCAGCAGATTCCGCTGCCGGCGTCGTATTTCGCCTCGACGACGAACCCCGAGCGCGACGCGAATTCGATTGGTTTCGGCAAGCCCAACGTCTGGCGCCTGCCCCTCGTGCCCACGCCCTCCGCCTCGCCGATTCCGATCTCGGCGGGAAATTTTCAGCGCGGCGCGATCGCCGTGGGTGCCGATGGCATCGCGATTTTTAATCCGCGCAACAACACCGGCCGCGTCTCCTACGAAATCGGCGAACTCGATCTCTACGGCGGCCACTGCGGACTCGCGGACGATTACCATTATCATATCGCGCCCGTTCATCTGCAGGCCGTGCTCGGCGTCGACAAGCCCATCGCATGGGCGCTCGATGGCTACCCGATCTACGGCTACACCGAGCCCGATGGCAGCGCGCGGCTCGTGCTCGATGCCGGGGGCGGACACGCGCACGGCGCGTGGAGTTATCATTACCACGCGATCGGCAGCGCGGCGACGGGACCGCAGAATCCGTATTTGCCGACGGCGTTTCACGGCACCGTGATCAATTTCGGCAATCAGGTCGATGGCCAACCGGAGGTGCAGGGCCTCCGCGGCAACAACACCGGCGGCTATACCGCGCAGCCCGTCGCCGGCGCGCGCATCATCGCCTACAAAAATCCCGTCGCCCTCGACACCGACACCTCGGGTAATCTTGTGGAATCGCTCACCGGATCGCCGTCGCAGGATCAGTTTCTCATGCGCGTGGCGATCGGCACGGGAACCTACGACCTCTGCTGGCGGATCAATCGCAACGTGAACCCGAAGACGCTCACGATCACGTGGCGCCTCCCGACGATTGCTCCGACGACCACGACCTACATCAACGCCAACAACCGCCTGACCACTTACACGATGGCGGGACCGAGCCTGCTCAAGCTCCCCGACACGGGGCAGACCATCCACGCGACCGCGACCTTCGGTGAAGACTCCGATTACACGATCAACCCGCCCTCCTATACCGACAACGGCGACGGCACGATCACCGATAAAGTCACGGGCCTGATGTGGCAGAGAGTCGATAACGGCGAGTCGACGTGGGACAACGCCGCCACGCGCGCCGCGAGTGTTACGACGGGCGGCTACGCGGATTGGCGGCTGCCGACACCGACGGAGTTGTTCAGCATCATGAATCATAATAACGGGAATCCCGCCGCGTTGAACACGACGTTCTTCCCGAGCAATCCCGCGGGCGCGGCGGAGTATTGGTGGTCGACCGATAGCTACGGCGCCGACGCGAACCGCGTCTGGTGCGTGAATGCCGGCGGCGGCATGGGCCCGAAACCGAAGGGCGAAACCATCAGCGCCGGCGGCACGCTGCGCTACCACGCGCGCTACGTGCGCGGCGCGAAGCCGACCAACGGCCACAACTATCTCAACAATCTCGACGGCACGATCACCGATCTCGACACCGGACTGATGTGGACGCAGGTGCCCGCCCCCGCGCGCAACTGGAACGCCGCGCTCACCTACGCCGAAGATCTCACGCTGGCGGGCTACCCCGACTGGCGCCTGCCGAACATTAAGGAACTCCAGTCGCTCACCGATTATACGCTCGCGACCGCGACGTCTGCCGCGGCTGCGGCGGGGGCGGGCGCGCCGGTCAACCGCGTGCTGTTTCCCACGGCGACGACTCCCGCGACGGCCTACTGGTCCTCGACGGCGCTGCGCGGCGGCGGTCCGGCGGCACCGACGAGCGCGTGGCTCGTGGAATTTGGAATCAACAACGCGGTGCCATCCGCGAATGGTCCGGGGCGGAATGCGCAAGGGCTCATCAGCTACGAGTTGATGACTTCGAACTATCCGGTTTTTGCCGTGCGCGGCCCAGCGGCCGCGGAACCGGAACTCGGCACCACCGGCACGGCTCGCCTCGTCAACATCGCGACCCGCGCCGTGGTGGGTGGTGTCGCGGGCACGCCGATTCCCGGCTTCGTGCTGAGCGGCGCGAGCAACCGCGCGATGCTCGTGCGCGCGGTGGGGCCGACGCTCGGCGGGTTTGGCGTGGCGGGTGTGCTGGCCGATCCGCGTTTCACTTTGCTGAGTGGGAGCACGGCGGTCGCGGCCAATGACAACTGGTTGGCCGCGGATGCGGCCGCGATGTCGAACGCCGGCGCGTTTGCGCTGACGGCCGGCAGCAAAGACGCCGCCGTCGTCGTGACGCTCTCGCCCGGTGCCTATACGGCGCCGGTGACAGCCGCAGATGGCGGCACGGGCGTGGCGTTGCTCGAAGTTTACGATGCATCGTCGGCGACGACGGCGGCCGTGTTAAATGCCTCGACGCGCGCCTACGTCGGCACGGGCGAGGGCGTCTTGATTCCGGGCTTCGTCGTGGGTGGCACGGGCACGTTGCGCCTGTTGATCCGCGCGGTCGGTCCGGGGCTCGCGGCGTTTGGCGTCGCCGGCACGCTCGCCGATCCCGCGATCACACTCTACCGCGGCTCCACGGCGCTCGCGACGAACGACAACTGGTCGGCCGCCACCAACGCCGCCGACATCGCCGCGACCGCCTCGGCCGTGGGCGCGTTTGCCCTCACGAGCGGCAGCCGCGACGCCGCGATTCTCACGACGCTCACCCCTGGTGCCTACACCGCCGTCGTGAGCGGTGTCGGCGCGACCACGGGCACCGCGCTCGTCGAACTCTACGTCGTGCCCTGATGGGCTCGCCCTTATTTTATCTCATGAAAATCATTCCCGCCCTCGTGTGCTGCGGCACGCTCGCACTGCTCTCCGCGACCGGCGCCCTCGCGCAAGGCACCGCGCAAATCAAACCCGGCATCGCTGACACGATCACGCTCAAGGCCTACGCGGACAACTGGTGTGTGATCTTCATCAACGGCAAAATGGTCGCCGTCGATTCGATCGACTTCCTCCCGCACAACGAGATCTCCGTTAAAATCCTTCCCGAGTATCCGATGACGATCGCCGTCCTCGCCAAGGACAACGCGGATCCCGCCACGGGGCTCGAATACACCAACAAAATCGGTGACGGCGGTTTCATCCTGAAGCTCGGTGACGGCACCGTCACGAGCGCGGCATGGAAGGCGAAAGTGTTTTTCACCGGCCCGCTCAACTCCAATACCACGAATCCCACGGTCTCGCGCACACCGATCCCGGCGCGCTGGTTTGCGAGCGATTTCGACGACAGCGCGTGGGGGAGCGCGACGGAATTCACCAGCGCGCGTGTCGGCCCCGATGGCGACTACGTTGCCGCCGACTTCACCGGTGCGTCCTTTATTTGGACGAGCGATCTCAATCTCGACAACACCGTCATCTTTCGCGCGACCTTCCAAGCGCCACCCGGCTACGTGAAACGGTGGAACACGACGCCCGACCTCGATGTGAGCGCGCTGCCCAGCGAGTTGCTGCCCGTGGTCGCGGCGATCGGTGCGAACGGCCAATTCGCCAATCTCTCGACGCGGGCGCAGGTCGGCGCAGGCGACAGCGTGCTCATCCCCGGCCTAGTGCTGAGCGGCACGACATCACGGACGGTGCTCGTGCGTGCGGTCGGACCGGGGCTGAGTCAATTCGGGGTCGCGGGCGTCCTCGCCGATCCGACGCTGACGGTGTTTCGCGGTAGCACGACAATCGCGACGAACGACAATTGGCAGACCCAGACGAACCCGCAGGAAGTGGCGACGGCGGCGGTGACGACGGGGGCGTTTGCGCTCGCTGCGGGCAGCAAGGACAGCGCGCTCGTGCTGACCCTCGATCCGGGAGCCTATACTTTTCGCGTGGCGGGTGTGGGCGGTGCGACCGGTGTGGCGCTCGTGGAAGTTTACCTGCTGCCGTGAGAGCCGGCTCTGCGCGGTTGGTTAGCGGTGTATGATAAGGCGCGGGGGTCTGCGGTGGCGGAGTGAGCGGCGGTGAGATGGCGGCGGCGCACAACGCGATGGCGGGCCGGGCGGGTCAGCCGAAGAAGCAGCCGTGGGGGTCGGCGTTGATCGTGTGTAGCGCGGTGGGCAGCGAATCTGTGGCCGGGCAGGGCGCGTAGCGGTGCCACTTGCCGTCGGCCCTTTTCCAGAAGATGTGCCACACTTGGCGCGTGCGCACGTATTGCACCTTGGCGAGGGATTCTTCGACCTGCACGCCGGGGCGATTGAAGGCGGGCCGCACGAAGAACAGTTCGATGGCGTGGCCGGTGAAGCGCTGGCCTTCCCTCAACTGGTCCCGCAGGTGCAGGGGAGGACGGCGACGGAACCAGAACAGTTCCTCGATCAGCACAGTATAGGCGGCGATTTCAATGTCGGTAAAAGCCACGGCAAGTCGGGGGGATTGAGCTGATCGTGAGTTCGGCAACGGTGGCAGCGAAGAGGTTTTCGGCGGTGGTGCGGGCGGGTGGCGAGGTGGGTTTCCAACGCGTCCACCAGGGCCATTAGTTAGTCCAGTTTCGCCACGGTCCGGCGTTGTTCGGCGAGTGGTAAAATCCTTGAACTCATGTGAATGACTTCGTCGCGAAATTGATCTTTGCGGTCCTGTGCGACCGAAGCAGCAGCATGTGAGCGCCTGTGTTTCCGGGGCCGTCCGTGCAACTTTCAGCTTCGGCGAAAACGCAGTAGCAAATTCCGGCACCGTTGTGACTGCTGTTGAACATAAGCCCGTCTACCCGGCGACGTCCGTCGCGGTAAACATGGCGGAAGTATTCGGCCACGATCTGCGTCGGGACGTATTCGTAGTGTTCACGACCATCGCGCTCAACTGGCTCGGAAATATCTCTCTGAAAGTGATGAAGAAAGATGAGCGGCGGTCGCATTTCTTAAAACGATACATCGAAGATACTGGGAATGCCAGGAAGGTTGGTGAGATCGAGAATTCTGAGTGAGCGGTTGGTCTTGAATGTGCCGAAAGTGACGGCGTTCTTTGCGCGCTCCTTTTTGTCGAAAATCTCGACAAAGGCCGTTTTCTCATTGGCAGCGCCATAAAACATCGGAATGCCGGCAGGACTCATACGGCTCTGACTGGCTTTTTCCTTTGGAGGTGACCCTAGATCTTTGGCCGTGGCACAAGGTGCCGTTAAAGGAAGTTGTCGCGCCCGGATCACAGTTGTTCCTCGCGGCAGCGTTTTGATTAATTGGTGACTCTTCACCATTCCACCAAGGTCGAGCAGAATTTGGTAGGGAGGAGAATATCCGCCCCATTCATCGTCCGGGTGCCACGGCTGATTTTTCGGGCGACGCGGGGGCTTGACCTTGAAGAACACGAACCGAGTTTCGTGCTTTGTGCGTTCGCAGAAGGATTGCCACGAATACTTCAGACCGTCCGCCTTGGACGATACGAGCGGGTCGCTTTGGACGAATAGCCGATCTGAAAAGGCCCCGGTAAGATCGTCGAACAAGTCTCCTGAGGTCGCCGAACAGATGTCCAAGTTCCAGAAGGTGTCGTGGGAGTTATCTGGGGTGACGAGTTGCCATCCACCTTCTGCGGATTCGTAAGGCAGGCAGTTTTCGGGAATGTCGTATTCCCTCGCGAACCCTTCGCAGATGAAGCTCAGAACTTCGTCCACATCAGCGGCAATCGGCTTCTTCTTTGTCTTTTTGCCGCAGTAGGAGCACTCGCACTCCGTCGAGTTCGCCTTGATGAAGTCTTGGATCGCGTAATCGGTGAAACACTCTGCAGCAGACTGCGCCGCCGACACTGCTCCATTCCTCTTCCATCTGCCGTTCGAGTTGTCGTTTGATGAAGCTCATGGGCTGCCTCTACCAGGTGACCGTCTTCCCGCGCACGATGACACGGCCTTTAGTGAAGTAGGCTTCCTCGCGAATCTGGGTCATCACGTTCCACTCGTCGCCGTTTCGCGCCGACGAGGGCGGGGGTGATAAACTTCGCGCGAATGTCCGCCTCCGTGAGGGCTTGCTTGTTCATGGGGCGATGGACGGTGAGAAAAGACGGCCGGGAGGGCGGACATCGAGGGCGGCGGAAGCGGAGTGGGCGGTGAGTGTTTTTACTCAACTGCCGAGTGCAATGCGGAAGCGCGGGGCCGATCCATCAAGCCCGCGAGGTCGGAATGGGTCCGCAGTGGCGGGAGCGGGGGCGGGGAGGCGAGGCGCCGGCTGGAAGCCCGGCGCTACGACTCAGCCGCCGAGGTAGGTGGCTTTGAGCTGCGGGTCGGCGCGGAGTTTTTTGCTGTCTCCGGCCATCACGATGCGGCCAGTCTCGAGCACGTAGGCGTGCGAACTGACCTCCAACGCGAGGTTGGCGTTCTGCTCGACGAGGAGAATCGTGATGCCGCGCTCGCGGTTAATCTCCACGATTTTCTCGAAGATGGTGCTGATGAGCCGCGGCGCGATGCCGAGCGAAGGCTCGTCGAGCATGAGGAATTTCGGATTGCCCATGAGGGCGCGGCCGATGGCGAGCATCTGCTGCTCGCCGCCCGAGAGCGTGCCGGCGGTCTGCTTGAGCCGCTCCTTCAGACGCGGGAAGATCGCGAAAACGTAGGCGCGGTTCTGGGCATTGCGCGCGGCGTCGTTTTGCAGGTAGGAGCCCATCGCGAGGTTCTCTTCCACCGTGAGATTGGAGAAAATCATCCGTCCCTCGGGCACGTGGCAAAGACCGCGCGCGACAATCTTGTGCGGTGCGAGCGCGGTGATTTCTTCGCCCAGAAATGAAATCTTGCCGGACTTCGCGCGCAGCAGACCGGAGATGGTGCGGAGCGTGGTGGTCTTGCCCGCGCCGTTGCCACCGATGAGCGTGACGATGGAACCCGCCTTGATTTCAAACGAGATTCCGCTGAGCGCGGAAATGGCGCCGTAGGAAACTTGGAGATCGGAGACAGATAACATTTTCGATTCTCGATTCTCGATTTTCGATTCTCGATTTTCGATTCCGACCGGCCGCAGCCAATCGAAAATCGAGCATCCAAAAATCGAAAATCCCGTCAGTGGTGGGTGATCGCCTTGTGGTGTTCCTCGCCGAGATAGGCCTCGATTACTTTTTTGTCGGCCTGGATTTCGGCGGGCGTGCCCTCGGCGATCTTCACGCCGTGGTCGAGGACGGCGATGCGTTCGCAGCAGCCCATGACAACTTTCATCGAGTGCTCCACGAGGAGGATCGAGAGGTTGAATTGTTTTTGGATCTGCTGGATGAGGCGCACCAATTCCATTTTCTCACTCGGGTTCATGCCGGCGGCAGGTTCGTCGAGGAGGAGAAGTTTGGGCTTGGTCGCGAGGCAGCGCACGATTTCGAGCCGGCGCTGTTCGCCGTAGGGCAGGCTCTTCGCGGGTGCGTCGCGAAAACGGCCGAGGTTGAAAATCTCCAACAGCTCCTCGGTGCGTCGTGTGATGGCCGATTCGTCGCGCTGGAAACCGCCGAGCCGGATCAGCGATTGCGCGGGATGGGTGTCGCGGTGGAGATTGCAGGCGACGCGCACATTGTCGAAAACCGAGAGCGAGCCGAAGAGCCGGATGTTTTGAAACGTCCGCGCGATGCCGCGCTCGACGATCTGGTTCACGCGGAGGCCGGCGACACCGTGACCGCCGAACGCGACGGAGCCACTCGTTGGCTGGTAAACTCCCGTGATGAGGTTGAACACGGTGGTCTTGCCCGCGCCGTTCGGGCCGATGAGTCCGCAGAGTTCGTCCTCGTTGACCGCGAAATCGACGCCATTCACCGCCGTGAGTCCGCCGAAGCGAATCGTGACTTGATCGAGCTGGAGGAGGGCGGGCATCAGGGCGGGGGCGAGGGCGGATCGATCTCGAGGTCGCGGACGCCGCGGCGCTGACGCATGCGCTCGGTATGAATGCGGATTTGATCCTTGAGGGCCGCCACGTGCGGCACCGCTCGGAGCACGGTCTGCGGGGTGCTGCGATCGGCGGTGGCGAGCACGACGTGGCCGCAGCCGACGAGGCGCAGCCAGAAGGGCTCGACGACCGAGTAGTCGCGCACGCGGTAGAGTTCGAGTTCGTTGGTGCGCCGCGAGAACAGGCCGGTCGTGACCTTCAGGCGTTCGGAGGTGAGTTCGTAGCGTTGCGAACTCGTCGCGATCCAGCGGGACACCGCCCACACGAGGGGAAGCGCGAGGCCGACAAGGATGAGTGGCTGCCGCGGAGACAACAGGAAATACGCGGTGACAATGGACGCGGAGAGAATGAG
>JANXSC010000661.1 GCA_025352845.1 Opitutaceae bacterium | reverse complement strand
CCTGCCTCGTTGTAGAACCGGCCGTTGAGTTAAGTTCCGAAGAGATATTTCTTCGTAGGCCAGCTCGCTTGCGAGCGCTCCGGTCTCAAGCGGTCGGAGCGCTCGCAAGCGAGCTGACCTACAAAACCAAAGGCCGCTAATTCAGCGGCAGCGTGCCGCCGGCCTGGCTTACAGCTCGCCCAGTTTTTTCCCGGTCGCGAGATAACCCTGCACGTAGTCGCGCACCGCCTCGGCGAGCGGCGTCATCGCACGGACACGGCCATAGTCCGTGCCGCGCAGCTTCGCGATCTCGGCCCGGGTGAAATACTGGTATTTGCCGCGCAGCACCTCGGGCATCTCAATGAAGTCGATCTGCGGCGCGCGCCCAAGCGCGGTGAAGATCGCGCGTGTAAGTGTGAGCCAGGTGTTGGCCTCGCCGCTGCCGAGGTTGTAGAGCCCGCCGGCGGTCGTCGCCTTCTCGGCGAAGTGCAGGGTCATCTCGACCGCATCCTTCACGTAGAGAAAGTCGCGCATCTGCTCGCCGTCCTTGAACTCGGGCTTGTGGCTCTTGAAGAGCTGCACGCGGCCCGTCGCGAGAATCTGCTGGTAGGCCTTGTGCACGAGCGAGCGCATGTCGCCCTTGTGATCCTCGTTCGGGCCGAAGACGTTGAAATATTTCACGCCGACGATGCGCGCCAGCCAGCCCACGCGCTGCGCGTGCAGGTCGAAGAGATGCTTCGAGTAGCCATACATGTTGAGCGGCCGCAGCCGCGCGAGGTCGGCGTCGCGGTCGTCCATGCCCTGCGCGCCGTCGCCGTAGGTCGCGGCTGAGGAGGCGTAGATGAAACGCGCGCCCTGCGCGAGCGACCACGCGGCGAGTTCCTTCGTGACCTCGTAGTTGTTGTCGGCGAGGTAGGCGGCGTTTTTCTCAGTCGTCGCCGAGCACGCGCCGAGGTGAAACACCGCGGAAAATTTCCCCTGGCTCGCGGCATTCGCGGTGAGCCGGCGGCGGAACTCGCCGGCGTCGAGATAGTCGGCGAATTTCAGCGGTGCCAAATTCTTCCACTTCTCATCGCTGCCGAGAAAATCCGTCACGACGATATTGGTGTGCCCGCGCTGGTTGAGCGCCCACACCAGCGCGCTGCCGATGAAGCCGGCCCCACCGGTGACGAGAATGCGGCCGTCGAGGGAACTCATGGCGGGGAGTTAATCGCGGAAGCGCGGTAGGGCGGAAGCACGAAATGACATTCCGCGATTTCGTTCTTCCGTGTTTCCGTGACTATCCATCTTTCGACAGCTCTTTGGACCGCGCCGTGGCGGCGAGCACCGTCTCGCGAATCAGGCCGCGAAAATCTCCGGCCTTCATCCGCTGGAGCCCGGCGAATGTTGTCCCATTCGGCGACGTCACCTGATCGCGGAGAATTTCGGGCTCGATGTTTTTTCGGGCGAGCAGCCGCGCCGAGCCCAGCAGCGTCTCGACCGCGAGCTTCTCCGCCGCGGCGCGCGTGAGCCCCGCGGCCACGCCGGCATCGCGCAGCGCGGCGGCGAACTCAAAAACATACGCCGGTCCGCTGCCGCTCAATCCCGTGACCGCATCGAGATCGTTTTCCGGCACCTCGACCGACTGGCCGAGCGCATCGAGCAGCGTCTTGAGAATGGCGCGGTCCGCTTCGACGAGCGGGTCGCGTGAACACCACGCGGTGATGCCGGCGCCAATCTGGCCGGGCGTGTTGGGCATGGTGCGAACGACGTTGCGCGCGCGCGGAAAAATCTGGGCCAAACTTGTGAGCCGTTTGCCGGCGAGAATCGAGACGACAAGTTTTCCCTCGGTCCACGCGGCGAACCGCGGATCGGCCTCGGCGAGGTGCTGAGGTTTGAAAGCGACGAGCAGCGTGTCGAACTCCGCCGTGAGCTGTTCGAGCGTGGCCGCAGCGGCGATGCCGGTGCGCGCGGCGAGCGTGGCGGCGGTGGTGTCGGCGCCGCCGTAGCAGATGAGGTCGGACTTCGCCGCAGGTTGCTGGCCGAGCAGGCCCTCGACAAACGCCGAGGCCATGTTGCCGGCGCCGAGAAATGCGATTTTGGGCATGAGAAAAATAGGTTGAAGGCGCGCGGGTGCGCGCCCCACAACCCCTGCCGGGCGAATCGCCGCCGGTCAATCCGCGGAACGCTTCCGCCGCTCGATGGGGTGCAACAGGATCGCGACGGCCCCGCGCGGTGCGTTATCCGTCACGGTCACTTCGCCGCCGAGCGAGCGCAGCGCATGGCGTGCCACGGTGAGGCCCATGCCGACGCCGACCGTGTTTTTGGTGCTGATGAAGGGCTCGAACATCTTGTCGCGCACCTCCTCGTTGATGCCGCGGCCGTGATCGACGATGCGAATCTCGATTTCCTTTCCACCCTCGGCGTTGTCGACGAGCTGGGTGCGCATCGTGATCGGCCGGGGATCGGTGCGCTTGTTGTCGTAGGACTCCCACGCGTTGATCAGCACCTTCGCGATCACGTCTTCGACGATTTCGTAATTGGTATCGATCGGCTGGTCGCCGAGCGGGTTGTCGATCGTGACCGGCGCGGTGAGCTTGTAGTCGTTGTGAAAACGCGCCACGCCACCGTCGATTACCTTGCGCAGGCTCGCCCGGATCGAGGGCGGGTGCGATTTCACGACGAGCGTGCTGAGCTGCTTGACGATGATCACGATCCGGTTCACGGCATCCTCGACGTGCTGGACGTTTTTTTTCACCTGCTCCGGCCGGTCGTGGTAGGCCTTCACCAAATCGAGATAGCCAATGATGACGCCCAGCAGATTGTTCAGGTTGTGCGCGATGCCCTGCGTGACCGCACCGATGGTCGCGGCCTTGCGCGACTCCTCCAGCCGCCGCGTGAGATCGACGACCTGGCGGTTGATCGCGATGAAGCGCAACTGCGTCTGCACGCGCGCAAGCGTCTCATCCAGGTCAATCGGCTTCGTGATGTAGTCCACGGCGCCGACGTTGAGCCCCTCGATCTTGCTCTCCTTGCCGGTGCGGGCGGTGATGAAAATAACCGGCACGCCGCGCGTGTCTTCATTGGCCTGCAGGCGCTGACAGACTTCGATGCCGTCCATATCGGGCATCATCACATCGAGCAAAATTAGATCGGGCTTCGCTTTCTTGACGGCTTCCAACGCTTCCGCGCCACTGAAAGCGGTGGCGATTTGAATGCCCTCGCGCTCTAACTTGCGCTTGAGCAACTGGACGTTGATGGGTTGGTCATCGACGACCAGAATGGACGGGGCAGACATTGAACGAGTGTAGATTGGGTGCGGGTTTCCAACAGGCAATAGCGGTTTCAATCGAACGCGGTCAAACAGCGATTCGCGGCCCCGAGTATTTACCGTTTTCTTCCATCGGAGTGTGCCGCCCCGGAGAGCGTGCGGGTGAGTTGCGATTTGCTCGCTCGCCCTGCCGTCGTGGGTGCGACCGCCCTACGCGCGGTGGCGGTGGGCCTTTACGGTGTTCTTCATCAGCATCGCGACGGTCATCGGGCCGACGCCGCCGGGGACGGGCGTGATTTTCGCACAGCGTGGCGCGACGGTTTCAAACTGCACATCGCCGGTGAGGCGGTAGCCGGTTTTCTTCGTGGCGTCGGCGACGCGGTTGATGCCGACATCGATCACGACGGCACCGGGTTTCACCATGTCGGCGGTGACAAAATCGGCGCGGCCGATAGCGGCGATGAGCACATCGGCTTGGCGCGTGATCGCGGGGAGATTGGCTGTCGCAGAGTGGCAAATGGTGACGGTGGCGTTGGCGCCGGATTTTTTTTGCAACGCGAGCAACGCGATCGGTTTGCCGACGATGAGCGAACAGCCGAACACGACAACATATTTGCCCTTCAGATCGACACCACTGCGCACAAACAGTTCCATAATACCGACGGGCGTACAGGCGACGAAGCCCGTCTCATCCTCCTGTGCGACCTTGC
>JANXSC010000658.1 GCA_025352845.1 Opitutaceae bacterium | reverse complement strand
CCCCGCCGCCTTCAAGTCCGACGGGCTGCTAGCCAAAACCAATAGAAACCAACGAAAAAATGACTACAAATTATCGCCAGTTCAATTCGGGCGCATGAAGGGCAGGGCGACGGGTTTTTTCTCGAGCCAAACTTCGCTGATGCTGCAGCCGCTGCCGTTGCCGCCAAGGCCGGGTTCGCGCGTCCAACTCAGGGTGAGCTGGCCGCCCTGCGTCGCCGCGCGGGGGAGGTCGAAGCTCACGGGTGCGATCGGCTTGGCGCGCACGATGAACGGATGGATCTCGATGCGGTCGTTGGCGACGAGGCGGATTTTCGACTGCGAGTTGATGTCAGGATAGACGACGCGCACGCGATAATCGGCGTCGGGATCGAGGCCGGTGTAGCGGAGGACGACGGCGTTGTCGGTCAGGCCCCAGGCGAAGTCGACCCACGACGTGCGTAGGGGCAACGGCCGCACACCGGCGGCGACGTGGCCGTCGAGCGGCGTGCGGAGGAAGGCAGGGTCGAGCTCGGCGCCGACGCCGCGGTCGAGGTGGGGCGAGGCGAGGGCGTTGCCGAGATCGTCGTAGAAACCGCCGGGACCGGGGTTCGTCCAGTTCACAATTTCGGAGAGCGGTGCGAGCCGCGCGACGTCGTCGGGGAGTTGGCGGATGGCGGCGAAACGCTCGGTCAGCCACACGCGGTTGTTGAGCGGGTAGTCGAGCGTGTCGAGGCTCGCGCCGCGGCCTTGTGCGATGGCGCGGTAGAGCGGGACGCTGAGTTTCATGTGGATGCTTTGGAAGAGCGCCTCGGCGAGCTGGAACGTCCGCGTGCGCCAAGCTTGCGCGACGGGAGCGGTGACGGTGCGGGCGAGAATCTCCTCGGCGCGGGTCATCGCGAGCGCGGCCCCGAGCGCGGGCGCGGCGCGCAACGCCTCCATCGCCTCGGCTTCGAGCGCGGTCTCGTGCAACAACCGGGCGCGCACGGTGGCGTCGAAATACGCGCGATAGAGCGCCATCTGGAAACGCCAGTTTTGCAGGTCCCGGGGCGTGGCCGCGCGCTCCATCGACTGGAACTGCGCGAGCGTGGTATAAACGGACTCATGCGTGAGCAGCGGCCCGCGCCAGTTGTCCTCGAGTGCGAAAATGCCCTGGGCAAAGTCGTCGGCGAGGCGTTCGCTGATGAAGCAGCGACCGTAGTCGCGTAGCACGTCGATGAGCGCGGCGTCGGGATCCCAGCTCAGGCGCGTCCACACGGCTTTGTTGATGTCGTCGGTGCAGCCTTCGGAATAGGTGACCGCGCCGATGGTGCTGGGCTGCAGGCGGCGGACGAGGTTGGCCATGTCATGCGGGCGCGTGGACACGGGTTCGCGCGTCTCGGTGAGCGCAAACGCGCGGTCCCAGTCGGCGAGCGGATACTGGCAGTTTCGCGTGTGGGTGATGTCGGGATAATACCGGATGGCATACGCCGCGGGGACGCGGCGGCGGAACTCAGCGAGGTCCATGTGCACCCACGGCGCGAAGACCGCGCCGGCGAGCCAGGCGGGTTTTTTCTCGGCGAGAAAATTCAGGAAGTAGTCCATGTCCTCGCGGTTGAAGCCCTGCGGCGAGAGCCACATCGTGGCTTGAGGATGAAAACGGCGGAGGTTGGCGGTCTGTTTTTCCAGCAGCGGAAACATGAGCCGCGGCGGCGTGTGGCCGGGGTCGCCCCCGGGCACGAGCACGGCATCGACGCGGGGCAGGGCGCGGAAAACTTCGGCCCATTCCTTGAGGGCGAAATCGACGGTCGCGGGCTTGCTGTAGTCATCGTCCATCGCGGGATACCAGATCCACACGTCGAGGCCGTAGTCGGCGGCGAGACGCGACATGCCGGCCATCATCTCGATTTGCGGGCGGGGAAAATGCGGACTGTCGGCGGCATCGTCGGTGCGGGGCGGGAGGAGCTCGATGGCGTTGCAACCGAAGATGGCGAGGTCGCGGATGTAGCGTTCCCATTGGGGGAGATCCCAGCCGGAGAAGGAATTTGGTTTCGGGCGATAGGCGAGCTGGTGGCCGCGCAGGGCGTAGCGCGGCGTGGTGGTGACGTTGAGCGCGGCCATGAGGCCGGCGCGCGCCGGGCCTAGGTGCAGCGTGCGCAACAGGTGGCCCACGCCGAAAAGCACGCCGCGCGCATCGCGGCCCGCGATGATCACGAGCGGCTCGGCGCCACCGGTGCCGCCGAGCGTGGCGATCTGGTAGCCCTCGGCTCCGACCTTGG
>JANXSC010000608.1 GCA_025352845.1 Opitutaceae bacterium | reverse complement strand
AAAATCTTTTCCGGCACATTAATATCGACGTCGCGCGCACCCACGTGCCCAACGGCACCGCGGCCAACCTCCACGCCGAGTGCCGCTCCTACGAGGATCGGATCGTCGCCGCCGGCGGCATCGACATCCAGCTCCTCGGCCTCGGGCGCAACGGCCACATCGGCTTCAACGAGCCCACCGGCTCACTGCGTTCGCGCACGTGGATCAAGATTCTCTCCGAGCAGACGCTGAAGGATAACAGCGAGGTCTTCGGCTCGCTCGAAGCGATGCCCAAGCACGCGATCACGATGGGCGTCGGCACGATTTTGGATTCGCGCCGCTGCCTGCTGCTCGCCTTCGGCCCTGCCAAGGTCCGCGCCGTCGAGCACATGGTCGAGGGACCGCTCGCCGCGATCTGTCCCGGCTCCGCGTTGCAACAACACCCGCGCGCCACCGTGATCCTCGACGAAAATTCCGCCGCCGGCCTCCGCTACGCCGACCACTACCGCTGGATCGACAAGCACAAGTTCGAGTGGCAACGGCCGAAGTGAGTCCGGTGGCTTGACTGGTTTTGATTTTGTAGGGCCGGACCTCGTGTCCGTCCCGGATGAGCAATAGGCGGCTGAAGGCACGGACGCGAGGTCCGGCCCTACCCTCCAAATCATTTCAGCGATCGGCATGCGTCAGCTCGCCGGCACCACCGAGATCTGCCGCTTCGCAATCGGCAGCACGCCCACCGCCGCAATCACACAGAGCACGCCCGCGCCGATGAAGGCCGGCCCGTAGCTCCCGAACTCCGTCCGCAGCGCGCCCGCGGTGTAGGTCGCACACGCCGCGCCCACTTGGTGCGCCGCCGCGATCCAGCCAAAAACGATGCTCGCCTTCTCGCGCCCGAACACCTCGCCCGTGAGCCGCACTGTCGGTGGCACCGTCGCGATCCAGTCGAGCCCGTAGAACACCGCGAACACGCCCAGCCCCGCCGCCGGCCCGAGCAACGCCTGCGGCAAAAACATCAGCGAGAGCCCACGCAGCCCGTAGTAGCCGAAGAGCAAATAACGACAGTTGAACCGGTCGCTCAGCCAGCCGCTCGCGGTCGTGCCCACGAGATCGAAGAGCCCCATCATCGCGAGCAGCCCCGCCGCGCGCACCTCGGGAATGTTGCAGTCAAACGCCGCCGAGATCAGGTGCGTGCCGATGAGCCCGTTTGTGCTCGCCCCGCACACAAAAAACGTTCCGGCGAGCAGCCAGAAATCCCGCACGCGCACCGCCTCGAAGAGCACCTCGAGCGCACGCTTCGCGGGATTCATCGTCTTGTAGCCGGGGTCGCTGACCCCGGATTTCGTCGCTCCCGCCTCACCGAGGCCGGCTACATCTTCACCATACGGCCGCACTCCCACATCCCGGGGCTCGTCCCGCATGAAAATCCAAATCACCGGCATCGCCGCCGCGGTCGCGGCCGCGACGATCCACGGGGCCGCCCGCCAGCCACCGGCCGAAACCGCCGAGGCGAGCCACGGGAGAAACACGAGCTGCCCCGTCGCCGTGCTCGCCGTGAGCACGCCCATCACCAGCCCACGCCGCGCCGTGAACCACTTGTTCGCCACCGCCGCGCCCAGCACCGTCGCCGCCATCCCCGATCCCGCGCCCACGACCCCGCCCCACAGCACCACGAACTGCCAATATTGCGTCGCCAGCGTCGAGAGCCCGTAGCCTACGCTCAGCAGCGCCATCGCCGCCGTCATCGCCCGCCGCAACCCGAACCGCTGATACAGCGCCGCCGCAAACGGCCCGATCAACCCGTAGAGAAAGATATTTATCCCCACAATCGACGACACCTTTGCCCGGCTCCACTGAAACTCGTTCCCAAACGGCAGCATCAAAACCCCCGGCGTCGCCCGCGCCCCCGCCGCGACGAGTAGCGTGAGAAACGTCACCCCCGCCACGATCCACGCGTAGTGCAGGCGTGAAGTTTGAGGAGAAGTGCCGGTGGACATAGACAAAGTCCGACGCTGCGCGTCACAACCTCCGCCGCAAGCCGGAGCTGATCGCAGCCGCCGAGCTTCCCGCACGACACAATTTGAAGATCACCGCTATACGTGTGACCCAACGTTCACTGGAAGGGCTTTCCCGTCCACGGTTGATTCCGCCGCCGCATAAAAATACTGGCGGCCCCGCGCCGTCTCCCCGTGAATGACGGCATGACACCCAGCACCGCGATCGCCACGCTCGGCACCGCGGCCCGACTCCACCGCGACAAACTCATTCATCCCGAGGCCGCCGCGTTCTATGGCGGCATCGTCTCTGGGGCGCCGGTGCTCGTCATCCTCGCGGCGGGCAAGGGCACGCGGTTCGGGCAGGCGCCGAAATGCATCCAGCCCGTGCATGGCACGCCGCTCGCGCGCCACGCGATCGATGCGTTTCGGCGGTTCAGTGCCGCACCGGTCATCGGACTCGTCGGCTACAAGCACGACGAGGTTTCCGCCGCGCTCGGCCGCGACAACGTCTATGTGCGCTCCGACAATCCGGCGGGCGGCACCGCGTTCGCCGCGTTCGAGGTTTTCAGCGTGCCGGAGCTGCTCGAAAAAAATCCGCTGCTCGTGATCACAATGGGCGACCGGATCGTGACGCCCTCGGTTTACCGGCGGCTTTGCGAAACGCACCGCGCCGGTGGCCGCGAAGCCGATCTCACGCTGCTCACCGCCGAATACGAGCCGCCGAAAAATCGCGGCAAGGGCCGCGTAGTCCGCGAGGCCGCTGGCCGCGTGACGCATCTCGTCGAGCAGCGCGACATAGACGCCATCGGCGACCCCGCCGCGCGCCGCGCGCTCGACGATCTCACAGAGGGCAACTGTCCGCTCTACGCGATTCGCGCCGCAACCCTGCACCGCCACCTCGCCGGCCTCACCAACGCCAACGCGCAACAGCAGTATTACCTCACCGACATCGTCGAAACCATCCACCGCGAGCGCGGCGATCTCCGCACCATCACCATCAACGTCGCCGATCCCGAGTATGATTTGCTCTGCTCCGATGTCACGCGGCCCACCGACCTCGCGTTGCTGGAAAGTGTCGTCGCCGCCTCGGGCAACATTCTCCTCGCCGGCGGCTCCGAGATCGACACCGCCGCGCGCGCGATCCTCGCCGACCGTCCGCCCGCGCAGGTCGCGTCCATCGCGCGCCAGCTCGAGGAGCTCATCCGCGCCGCGTCCGATGAGAAGCTCGGCTTCAAACCCGATCAACCGGCGTCGCTCGGGATTTCCGGCGGACGTTTCCGAATCGCCTTCATGCATCCCGACATGGGCCGCTTCTTCGGCCCCGCCTGGCAGATGCCGATCGGTGCCGGCGATCCGGCGGGCGACGAACAGATCGTCGTGCTCACTCAGAGCGCAGGCGACCACCAGATCCATTTGTTTCCCACCAATCCGCGCTTTCGCGAAAACGTGAACACCGTCGCAGCCGACTCGTCCTCGATGTATCCCGGCGAGGAAATCTCCGACTGGAACGCCTACGAGGATTTCGGCACACGCATGAGCGAGAACCTGCTCCTCGCGCTCGGCTACTTCAGCGACGATGAGTTGCAGCGCCGCCGCGAACGCGGGCAACCACTGCCGCCGAACTCGCACTGGCTCACGAGCAACATGCGCCGGCCATTTTCCCTCGTGGGCAACGCCATCGCTTCGCTCCGCACGCTGCGCAAGGGCCGGCTCGGTGCCGAGGTGCAGCTTCATCTCGGCCGCGATGGTTTCCAAGGTCTGCGCCTCGTCACCACCGGCAACGTGCCGAAGGGCGGCTTCTCCAGTTCCTCCGCCGTCACCGTCGCCGTGAAGAATGCGATCAACGCGCTCTTCCGCCTCGGTATCCCGCCCGACCTGCTCGTGCATCTCGCGTGTCAGGCGGAATACGGCACCGGCGTGCGCGCCGGTTCGCTCGATCAGGCGACGGAACAAAAGGGCCGCGCCGGGCAGGGCACGCTCATCTCGTCGAACCCGCGCGAAAATTTCCGGATCATCGGCACCTATCCCGTGCCCGCGGATCGGTTTCAGGTGATCTTTCCCTACACGGTGGAGCGCGACCGTGAGGCGTGGAAATGGTCATGGGGCGCCTACGCGGAAAACACGTCGTCCGACCGGCTCACTACGGGTGAAATCCGCAAGCTCACCGGCAAGGCGTCCGAGATCGCCGCGCTGCTCATCCGCCTCCCGCTGGAAACCGATTTCTTCAAATTGATCGAAGATGATCTCGTGGCCGACGGTGCACTCGACCGCGAGCACCGCCGTCTCATCGCGGATGTCTTGAAGCAATTGCCGCTGCTCACCACGCGCGAAGCGTTGCGTCAGCGGCTCGCCGAGAACCGGGCGTGGTATATTTCCCAACTCATCGAGAGCGCCGGCGTCGATGCGCAGGACGCGACGCAAAAGGCCGACGCCACGCTCGCCTCGCTCCTCTCCGGCTGGCGCGACCCGCTGCTGCGGCGCACGACGCCCGGCGGAAAAATCGCCGAGGAGTCCGGCGTGCCGCTGCGCGCGATCGTCGCCTATCTTTTCGCCGAGGTCGCCCGCAACTTCCACCTGATCCATCATCCCGAGGAATGGATCGAGTCCGTGACATGGTCGCAGCGCGGTGACCGCTCCTTCGACCTCGATCCCGCGCGGTTGCCGGAGCGCGCCGCGATGGAGCAACCGCTGGAGTGGGAGAGTGGTCTCGCCGGCCCGGAGCTACTGAACCGCTGGCTTGAGCGCTGCGGCGCGACGTCTTTCGATTACCAGCGCGGGCTTGATGACGCGGCGCTCAGCACGACGGAACCGCCGGATATTCACCGGCTGGCCGGTGCGAGTTTCTTCCGCGGCCTCGCGCTCATCGATCTCGTGGAGGCGATGCTCAAGCGCGCGTTTGGCGCGGATGCCGTCGCCGTGCGCGTGAATGCCGCGGGGCAGGGGGATTTTTTCCAAGTGCACGTCGACACACGGAAAGTCGCGGCTGCCGAGGTGAAGCAATTCCTGCGCGCCGCGTTCTACCGCCGCTTCGGTCTCGCGCCGGAAACCGATTTTGTGGAAATCCATCCCGGTGGCGGTGCGGTCGGCGTGCGCCTGCATCGCTACGACTCGCTCGCCGCGCTTGTGGAAAAACTGAAATCCTCCGCTCCCGTATGAGCCTTTCCCTCGATAATCTTTCGTTGCGCGAAAAAATCGGGCAGCTGTTGAATGTCGGTTTCCGCGGCTGTCGGCCCGATGAGTGTGCGCTGGCCGTCCGCGATATCCGCGAGCACGGCATCGGCGGTGTCGTGTTGTTCGATCAGGAGATGGTCGATGGCTCCGCCGGCCGGCGGAACATCGAGTCGCCCGCGCAGGTGAAGACGTTGCTCGCGTTTTTCCAGTCGCACGCGCGCATCCCGCTGCTGACGTCGATCGATCAAGAGGGCGGGCGCGTGAACCGGCTGAAACCGATCTATGGTTTTCCCGAGAGCATCTCGCACGAGGAACTCGGCCGGCTCAACCAACCGACCGAAACTTACCGCCACGCTGAAAACATCGCGAAGACGCTCGCGAGCCTCGGGCTCAACTGGAATCTCGCGCCCGTCGTCGATCTCGACGCGCATCCCGACAACCCGATCATCAAGGGCAAGCACCGCAGTTTCTCGGCGGACCCGGAGGCGGTCGCACGGCACGCCGCGGAGTTTGTGCGCGCGCACCGCGCGCATGGCGTGCTCACCTGCGCGAAACATTTTCCCGGCCACGGCAGCGCGACGGGCGACACTCATCTCGGCCTCGTCGATGTCACGCAGACGTGGAGCGACAAGGAGCTCGCGCCCTTTCAGCGCCTGATCGCCGCCGATCTCTGCGATGCGGTGATGAGCGCTCACGTGTTCAACGCGAAGCTCGACCCCGAGCGGCCGGCGACGCTTTCGCGCGCGGTCATCACCGGGATTCTCCGCGAGCAGCTCGGCTTCCGCGGCGTGATCACGAGCGACGACATGGAGATGAAGGCGATTTCCAGCCGCTACGGTTTGGCCAAATCCGTGCCGCTCGCGATCGAGGCCGGCCTCGATGTGCTCTGCTTCGGCAACAACCTCACCTACGATCCTGATATCGCGCCGAAGGTCATCGCCATCCTCGAGCGCGAAGTGCGATCCGGCCGCATCGACGAGGCGCGAATCGCCGAATCCTGCGCGCGCGTGCTCGCGTTGAAGCGGAAGGTGCGGCAGTAGGGCGGTGTCTCTGACCCGCCCTCGGCAGGAACACCCCCGCGCGAAAAGGCGGGTCACAGACCCGCCCTACTTTCAAACCATCGCCCTGCCAATTTTTCGTTCTCAGAAAATGGAAACGCCTCCTCCTCCCGCCGCCGGCCACCCCGCTAGCCGCAGCCCGTGGTCGTGGATTCCCACACTCTATTACGCGCAGGGCATCCCCTACGTCGTCGCGATGACGCTCTCGACGGTGCTCTACAAAAACCTCGGCGTCTCCAACACCGACATCGCGCTCTACACGAGCTGGCTCTACCTGCCGTGGGTCATCAAGCCGCTGTGGTCGCCGCTGGTGGATCTCTTTCGCACGAAACGCTTCTGGATCGTCTCGCTGCAGTTTGCCATCGGCGTCGCCTTCGCGTTCGTCGCGCTCACGCTGCCGGGGCCGGGGTTCTTCAAACTCTCGCTCGCAGTTTTCTGGCTGATGGCGTTCAGCTCCGCCACGCACGACATCGCGGCCGACGGTTTTTATCTGCTCGCGCAGCCGCCGGGGCAGCAGGCGGCTTTCGTCGGCGTGCGCAGCACGTTCTACCGGCTGGCGTCGCTGACGGCGCAGGGCGGCTTGGTCTATCTCGCGGGCCTCTGGCAGGAGTCCACCGGCAGCGTCACTCATGCGTGGTCCATGGTCTTCGGCCTGCTCGCCGCCATTTTCCTCATCGTCGGCGCCTATCATTTTTTCGCCCTACCGAAACCGGACGCCGACCGTCCCACCGCAAGTGGGCAGGATATCGCCAAGGAGTTTTTTGCGGTGTTCGCGAAATTCATCCGCAAGCCCGGCGTGCTCACGATCCTCGCTTTCCTGCTGCTCTATCGCCTCGCCGAATCGCAGGCGCTGAAATTGCTCTCGCCGTTCCTCCTCGATAAACGCGACGTCGGCGGTCTCGGCCTCACCACGCAGCAGGTCGGGATCGTTTACGGCACGGTTGGCATCATCGCGCTCACCGTCGGTGGCCTGGCCGGAGGATGGATCATTTCGCACCACGGTCTCAAGCGCATGCTCTGGCCAATGATTCTCGTCATGCACGCGCCCAACGTCGCGTTTCTCCTGCTCGCGCTCACGCAGCCGTCGAGTCTGTGGGTCGTCGGATCGGCGCTGGCGGTCGAGCAATTCGGCTACGGCTTCGGTTTCACGGCCTACATGGTTTACATGATGATGATCGGCGACGGTCCCCACAAAACGGCGCACTACGCGATCTGCACGGGCTTCATGGCGCTCGGCATGATGCTCCCCGGCATGGCCGCCGGTTGGATCCAGGACCACATCGGCTACGTGAAGTTTTTCGGCTGGGTGCTGGTCTGCACGATCCCCTCGTTCATCGTGATCGCGCGGCTGAAGGTCGATCCGGAGTTTGGGAAGAAGGTGGCGACGAAATAACCGGCCATATTTTAAAGTGCGGCGGCTCGACGCCGCTTTCCGACGGGCCGGC
>JANXSC010000606.1 GCA_025352845.1 Opitutaceae bacterium | reverse complement strand
CGCGACGACCGTGGCTTGCAGGCAACCGTTGGCCACCGGCCGGCCCGTGCGCGGATCGATGATGTGGCCGTAACGCCTGCCCTCGACGACGAAGCGGCGGATGTAGTCGCCCGACGACGCCACGCCCTTCCCGATGATCGCGAGGCTGGCGTTGTGCGTGCCGGGGTTCTGCGGATCTTCCAAGCCGATGTGCCAGGCCGGCCGATCTGGCGGCACGCCGACAGCGCGCAGATCGTGACCGAAATCCACGAGCGCGCTCGGGATACCGTGATCGGTCGCAATCTGTGCGGCGATATCGACGGCGTATTCCTTGCCGAAGCCGCCGAAGTCGAGTGCCATCCCGCGCACCGGCAGAAAAACTTTTCCGGGCGTGCGCTGAACATTCTTCCAGCCGACCAGCGTGCGCGTCTCGTCGATCTCGGCGCTCGTGGGGAGGCGCGGCGACTCGGCCTTGTAGTTCCACAACTTGATCAGCGGCAGCGCCGTGGGATCGAGCACGCCCTGCGTCATGAAGTGCAGGTTGTCGCAGAGCTTGAGCAGCCCCTCCATCTCCGGATCGATCTCGATCCACTCGAGGCCGGCGGCGGCGTTGATGCGGCTCACGAGGCTGTCGGACCGGAAGCGCGAATACTTCGCCTCGAAGGCCGCCACCCACGCGACCACCGCGCGTTCAAACGTCGTCGCCTGCGTCGCGCCGCCCGGCGCCGCGTATTGCACCTCGCACGTGGTGCCGAGCGCGGGAAACGAGAGCCGCCGCAACGGCACGCCCAGCGCCTGCCCGGGGGCGGGCGGGGGCGGCGCGCGGCGAGATTGGGCGATGACAGCCATGGCGTGTTACCAGGAAAGTTTTCCGCCGAGCGTGATGATGTTCGCGCGGGCGTAGGCGCTCTGTGGCGTGACGCGATCCGTGCCGCGCATCTCGTAACGCTCGAACGCCGCGTCGAATTGCAACGCCTCAGTCACATTCCAAATCGCCTTCAGGCCGTAGGTGAAGGTCTGCATCGCGGAGAGCCGGTAGTCGGAGGAATAGAACGGACCGTTTTCGCGCGGCTTGCCGGCGAGAGGCACGATAGGCGTGCCATCCAGTTTGTAGTAATAGAAATTCGCCGCGCTCTGATCGTAGAAGCGCACCATTGGACGCAGGATGAAATGCGCGCCGAGATTCTGAAACCACGAGAGTTCGATCGTGTGCGCATCGGTGCCGTAGGTGTCGTGATAGAAACGGTAGCTGAGATCGACGGCGCCGTGCGCCTCGAGGAACGCGCGGTTGACGCCGAACAGCGCGATCCATTTCTCGCGATCCGCGGGACGATTTTCGGCAAACGTGAGCGGTAGCGAGACGCCGGGAAAAATCTCGGTGTTTTTCTGCACGAGCTTGTAGGGATCGGCGAGATAGCCATCGGTCCGGCCCCAGATGAAATTCGCCGTAACCGACGTGCGTGGATCGAGGAGTTGCGTGACGCCGAGGATGAGATCGTTGCCACGTTTCTTCGCGCGTTCCTTCTGGAAAAAGACCCGGAGGTTGTCGTCATTGCCCGCGACGCCGGCGAGCAGCGTGGTGTTCTTCTGGTTGAAATCGACCAGCGTGTTGAGCGACCAGCCAGTGGAGACGTAGTCGCTCTCGCGGCTGTGGGCGACGCCCACCGCGACATTGACGCGCTGGAACTGGTGCGCGAGCGAGCCGGTCCACGCCTTGCGCCGCTCGGTGAGTTTCGAGAGCGGCACCTGGTCGCTGCCGGCGGGTGCGGGCTGGCCGTTAGGCGTGGCACCGGTGATGGCGTCGATGATGCCCTCGATCTTCAAGTGGGTGTCGGTGCCGAAATCCTTTTCGACGGAGGCGGCGTTGACCTTCACCGCGATGCGACCGCCCATTTCGCGATAGTCCTGAAATTTGTAACGCACCGCATCCTCGGCGCGCGCGGCGCGGGGTGCCAGCCAGACGAGCATGGCCGACAGCGCCACGGCGCGGCCACGGGTTACGGCAACGGATTTCATCTCGAATAGCATAATTTTTTTTGGCGGTCCCTAGGGAATTCAGCGCTCAGGACTGCGCAACGGGGGAAATGTAACGGTTCATTTGCAAATCCCCGGCCAAATGGCCCGCCCTGAAATTCGCCACCTGTAGCGCGCTCCGGTGGCGAGGCGCCCTCTCATTTTTAGCGGATGGTTTCCACGGCCGAAACCCGGAGGATAAGGGTCAGCTTAGAGGTGTCGGATGGAATCGGCTGCAGGGTGAAACTCTCAATCCCGATGTAGGGCGCGCGCTTCTGCACATTCACATAAAAACGTTGCAGCGTCTTGTAGTCGGCCTGCCGGATCAAAAACTCGACGCCATGCACGGTGACCTGATCGCTCGTCTCGGACTTCGCCGAGCTCGAGCCATACCCATCCTTGAGGCCGGCCTCGCTCGCCGCCTGATTGAGCGCCTCGACCAGCCGGATGCGATCGAGGGTCTTCGCCGAGTCGAACCGGCTCGTGGATTTTTGCACTGCGGCCTCAATCAGCGCGCGGTTCTTGAGATAGATTTGCTGCTCCTCCAGTGTCGCCGCCGTGCTGCGCTGCGCGCGCCAGAACTGACCGGCCCGGGTGCCGAAGGCCGACAGCCACCACATCACACCGATCAAAATCAAACCGAGCAGGAGCAGTTTCTCCCGCAGCAGCCGACCGAGGAAATAAACGCGCAGGGTGCGAATCATGGTGCGACGGACTCAGCCGGTTTGATCATGTCGGGCTTGAACGCGACGTTGAGATTGAACGTCGCCGCGTTACCGACGGTCGGCCCGATCTGCGTTTCAATTTTTTGAATCATCGGCAGCGTGCGGAGCTTGGCTTCATAGACGCCGATCTGCCCGACGTTGGTGGACTTCGCCTCCACCTTCAGCGTGTGGAGACCGGTCTGCGTCGAGGTGAACACGCGGGTAAATTGGATCTCAGGCGGCAGTCGATCCTCGTCGAGCAGGACCTCGATCATCTCGAACGGCAGCAGCCGTTTCGTCGCGAGTTCCTCGATCCGGAGCGCGAGCGACTGTGCGCTCATAATCTTGTCGACGGTGGGTTTTTGGGCGCGGACTTTCGCGAGCCGCGTGTCGTTCCACTTCTTGCCGCCGAAGAGCGCGATCTCGCCCACCACCAGCAGCAGCAGGGCCGCGGCGCAACCGAGCGCCAGGCGCCAGAGGAGGAGGTCGCGTTGGCGGGCGCCGCGGCGGGCGGCGAGTTCGGCCTTGTCGCGCACGTCGAGCGCCGCCGCCCCGCCCGTGCTGAAACGCGATACAAAATCCCCCGCGCGAAACGCCACCTCGCGATCGCTCGCGGCCGTCTCCGGGAGCACGGGCGAATCCACGTCGATCACTTTTTTGCTCTCGCCGATGGCGCGCAGCAGTTCGTCGCGCGATTGGGCGCGCTGTTCCGGGGTCGCGTCGGGTGCGAGCGGCCGACAAAGCACGCGCGCGGGCGCCGATGATTTTTCCCAGTGCACCGCAGTCAGGCCTTCGGCCGAATTGAGCACGACGGTGGTTGCGGGCACGACCTGCGCGCCGAGCACCGCCACAAAAGCCGGCAGCACCAGCTCGGCCTCCGCCCACGCGGCGGTTTGCTCCGTGGTGAAGCGGCGACGATACGCCGCGAACACCAGCGCCTCCTCCGCGCCCGGCGTCCAACACCAGCCGTAGTAGAGCTGCGCGAGCGGAAAGGGCGCGACGCTCTCCAGCGCGAGTTCGATTTGCGCCGCGGCCTCGGCGGACGTGACCCCGGCGGCGACGGGCACCGCCCGCGTGAAAAAGAGCGCGTCAGGCAGGAACGCCACCTTGGGAGGCGGCGGACCGGCGCGAAGAAAACTCAGCGGCGAGGCGCACATGAATTAGAACAAAGGATTGGGCCGCGGAGGCGGCGGAAGAGGAATTTCATCGTTTTCACGAATTTCCAAGAGAGTAAACGGATACTTGAGGCTGCCGGCCTTCGATTGGACCGCGTTGGGGGCGGGAGTCGCGGTGGGGTTCGGCCGGTTTTGCTGCTGGGTCGGGGTTTGGGCCGACGCCGCGGTCGTCTGCGCGTGGGTCGCGATCGTGTTCACGGTGGTGGCGCCGCCGGGTGGCGCAACCACGCAGGAAATCCGCAGCTCGTTGCGGCCTTCGCGCACCGTCACATTGATTCGCAGCGCGCTGATGGTGGCGGCAAACGCGCCGGTGTCACCGGTCGGTCCGGCGATCCGCTGTGCGTCGGCGGGATTTTGGAAAAACTGCGGGCCCTGCCGCTCGTAAGTCCCCGTGCCCTGCAGGTATTCGCCGAGGTTGCGCTGCTGCGTCGCGTCGAACTGCCCGAGCGCGGCGAGCGCATCGGGCTTGGCGGCGTTGAGATTCGTCCGTGGAAAATCGAGCAACGACACGACATCGACCAACCGCTTCCAGAGATCGTTGGGCCGGCCATCGGAGTCGAAAAAGGTCTCGCGCACCTTTTCGATGGCGATGAGTTCCTGCCACGAGCGCAAGGAGCGGGCCGGCACCTCGAAGGGCAGCGGGCTGCTGTCGTAGCTCGCGTGCAGCGAGGAGGTATAGATGTGGCCGCGTTTCATCCAGCCGAGCAGCGCATCGGTCAGTGTCTCGGCGTCCGACTGCGAGAGTTCCCAGTTTTTGAAGAGCGTCGTCAGGATCTGTGCGGTCGCGTGCGGCAGGGAAATTTTTCCGCTCTCATCCTCAAACCTGATTTCCACCACGCGGACGTCCGTCGGCGTGTAGCCGGCAAATGCCAGCGGGTCGCCCCACCCTTCCACCGTGCTGCGCAGGCCGCTGCCGACCTCGCGAAATTCGTTGAGCACGGCGAGCGTGACCTCAAGCGCCGAGTAGGCCTCCGTGCGCAGCCGGCGCGTCACAATCTCGCGCTGATCGACGAGGAGATCGACGGCGGCCTTTTCCATGAAGGCCAGGACCGCAAACGTGGCGAAGAGCAGCGTGATCATCACGATGAGGAGCACGGAGCCGCGACGCGGAGAACGAATCGGAGTGGGTCGAGCGCGCATCGTCAGAAAACCGGCAGGGCCTCGCCGGGCGCGGGAATCGTGACCACGGCTTCGCGGGTGAGCTTCGCGTAGGCGAATTTAAGTCGGAGCCGCTGCGGCGTCATCGGCTTCCCCTGCGGATCGTTTTTAAGCGCGGTCTCCGTGGTCCAGCGGTTGGTGTCGGCGTCGTAGTAATCGTAGCTGAGACCGGAGACCAGGGGTGTGACCACCGTCTCGCGTGGCGTGTCGGTATCGAAATTTTTCTCCAACCGCGAATGCCACAACAGCACCAGACCCTCGCCGCTCCGCGCCTGAAACGAGCACACCACTTCGGGCAGGGGCCGCTCCGGCCACGTGAAGAGCCGGCTGCCGCCCGGCAGTTCAAAGGTGAGCATTTTTTCGGTGATCCCATTTTGCGGCCGCACCTCTTGCAGCGCGATCGGGGTGGAATTGGCGCGTGCGGCCGGCGGCAGGGCGGCGGCGCGGAGTTCGTGCTCCAGAAACCGCGTAACCGCGCGCACGTGCTGTTCGAACAAACGCACGTCCGTGCGCTGGCCCCAGAGTTCGCCCATCGAAAAGACAAACGTGTTGAGCGCCACAAGCAGGAGCCCGACGAGCGCGAGCGAGACGAGGATTTCGATCAGGGTGAAACCGGAACAGATTTTCGATTTTGGATTTTCGATTTTGGATTTCAGACCACGAGCGGACCGCGGGCCACGGCGCGGCGCAGTGCGGGCTGCGGCCAATCGAAAATCGAAAATCGAAGATCGGGATTTCATCACGTTTTCTTTTTCCCCTGCACCTCGGCGATCCGGGTCTTCACGTCTTCCTTGAGCTTGCCGCGCTCGGCTGCGTCCACCGACCACGTGGGGCGGAGGAGCGTGAACGTCTGCACGGTTTTCTCCGCCTGCGGCCGTGACGGGTCCGTAATCTCGCAG
>JANXSC010000252.1 GCA_025352845.1 Opitutaceae bacterium | reverse complement strand
CGCCGGGTTTGGAAACGCTTCCGTTCGCTCTCCGAGGCGGGTTTCGGCGACCCCGCCCTACAGAATACAGGCTGCGCCAATTGGCGCGCGCGCCATGCTACGGCTTCGTCTCGACCTTGAAGTCCGTCACCGGCTTGCCGGCCTTGTCGAGGAAGCGGAGGCTGCCCTGCCAGTTGTTTTCCTCGTTGGCGACTTTGAGCACGACGACGTTGACGCCCTTCTTGAGCGTGACGCCCTCGGCGGAATTCTCGGCGTCCTTCTCCAGGGTGCGGGTGTCGGTGAACTTCACGAGCTCCTTGCCGTTGAGAAACGCCTTGCCCTGATCGTTGCTGTTCATGCGCAGCGTGAGGCCGGTTTTTTCCGCGGCGACGACAACATAGGCGACGGCCCAGCCGACGACCTGCTCGCTCTGCGCGGGGTAGAGCTCCTTGAAGTCGATGTAGAATTGCTTCGCCGCGACTTTCTCCCACGCGAGCTCCTTGCTGCCGAAGGACTGCGTCGCGCCCTCCTTCGCGGCAGGCATCGCCTCGGTGGCGAACTGCTTCTTGTCGATCGCATCGCCGCCGCCGCCCTCGCCGATCGGGAGGGGACCGAGGACGAGCCAGTCGCGGATGAAGCCCTCGGCGTCGGGCTTGCCGTTTTGCGCGGCGACGGGAACCGCCGTGCCGGCGAGGAGAGCGAGGGAGAGGAGGAGGGGATTTTTCATGGGGATGATTGGGGGAGGGAAACGAAAGGGGTTTTTGCGCAGAGATGGAGCGGCGGCGAGCAAAGAAAATCAAAGCGTCGCGGCCGCACGGGGCTGTATCAAAATAGTTACCCATCGCTGCTCGGACGCAACGTCACTATGCGCACGATCCATACCGCTATGCAAAATACCAACTCAAAAATCCTCCGTCCGTCGCTGGCGCTCTGCGTCGCCGCGATGTTGTTAGTCTGCGCTCCCACCAGTCACGCCAAGAATGGCAAAGATGACCCGGCCGGCCACAATACCGGTGATAATCGTGGCGGCAAAGGTCGCGGCACCGACAACACGCCCGGCCAAAACACGCCGCCCGCGCCCCGGCCGAGCGGCGACGATCCCGCCGATCACGATGCGGACGTTCTTCGCAAGGCCAGCGGTGCGGATGATCCGATTGGCCACGATGCCGGCGATGTCCGCGGCGGCGGCAAAGACGATCCGCTCAACCACGATGCGGGTGATGACAAGGGCGGCGCGGACAAGACCGGCGGCAAGGGCCGCGGCGGGCGCGACGATGCTCCGGGTCACCGCTAACGGCTGTGGCGCCCCGGCGGGCGCGCGGTGAAACCGGGCGGAGGCGACACCTGTTCGCCTCCGCTTTTTTGTGGCCTGCGGGCGTATGGGTGAATTTGGCGTGGCCTCCGATGGTGCGGGGCGCAAAGTCGCGGCAACCCCTTGCTCATGTCGCACTCCGCACCGCTCCATCGTTTGCGATTCGTTTGGGTTCTCCTTCTCGCCGTGACCTGCGCGTCTGCCGCCGAGCCGTGGCAAGCCGGCGTCGCCACACGCAAGCTCACCCCGCCCGGCCCGATCTGGCTCGCGGGTTATGCGAATCGCGCCGCGCCGTCCGACGGCGTCGACCTCGATCTATTCGGCAAGGCGCTGGCGCTCGACGACGGGCGCGGCGGCCGGCTCGTGATCGTGACGCTCGATCTCATCGGCGTGCCGGCGGCGCTGCGGGCGCACGTCGAGCGCGTTGGGGCGGAGCAGTTCGGCCTGCAACCGCAGGAGATTCTGCTCAACGCCTCGCACACGCACAGCGGCCCGCAGGTTTCTCCGGATCGGATGGCGCTCGAAACGGTTTTCAGCAAAAACGCACAACCCGCCGACATCGCGGCGGTGGAGGCGTTCGAGGAATTTCTCCGGCGCACCGTGATCGAGCTGATCGCGGAAAGCCTGCGCGACGCGGCGCCCGCGCGATTGGAGTTTGCGCAGGCGCGCGCGGGTTTCGCCATGAACCGCCGCCGGCCCGAGGCCAACGGCACGTTTTCCAACAACCCGTTTCCCGCCGGCCCGGTCGATCACGACGTGCCCGTGCTGAAAGTCACCGGCACCGACGGCAAGCTCCGCGCGATTCTCTTCGGCTACGCGTGCCACAACACCACGCTCAGCGGCTCGAAGGTCAGCGGCGACTACGCGGGTCACGCGCAGCAGATGCTTGAAACGAGTTTTCCCGGCGCGACGGCACTCTTCCTGACCGGCTGCGCCGGCGATCAGAATCCCTATCCGCGCGGTCGGATGGTGCCGGATCAGTCGCCGGAGAATCTCGCGACGCAGCACGGCCGTGCGCTCGCCAACGCCGTCGCCACCGCGCTCGGGTCGCGGCCGCGTGAAGTGCGCGGGCCGTTGCGCGCGGCGTATGGCCACGCGTCGCTGCCCTACGCGCCGCTGGGCGCGGGCGAGCTCGCGCAATTTACCGCGAAGGATTTCACGCCGCCGGTGCTCGCCCGCGCGCAGGCGCTGCGGGAAAAACTCGCGCGCGGCGAACGCCCCGCGCCGCTGGCGTGTCCGGTGCAGGTCGTGCAATTCGGGGGCGACCTCACGCTCGTCGCGATCGGCGGCGAGGTGGTGGTGGATTATTCGCTGCGGCTGAAACACGAGCTGGCGGGCGAGGCTGCGGTATGGGTGGCCGGATATTCCAACGACGTGTTCGGTTACCTCGGCAATCGGCGGGTGATCACGGAAGGCGGTTACGAGGGTGGCGGGGCCAACACGCGCATCCTGAATCATCCCGGACCGTTTGCGCCCGAGGCCGAGGACATCGTCATCGCCAAGGTGCATGAGCTGCGGCGGACGCTGCAACGCTAACGGATTGCCGGTTGGTTGTAGAACCGGCCGTTGAGTTAAGCTCCGAAGCCGTATGTCTTCGTAGGTCAGCTCGCTTGCGAGCGCTCCGAC
>JANXSC010000594.1 GCA_025352845.1 Opitutaceae bacterium | reverse complement strand
CGCGATCATCGCCGCCGGTGCCGGCACGGGCATCAGCGCCAAGTTTATCGAGAAGGGCGGCGCCGATCTCATCATCATCTATAACAGCGGCCGCTTCCGCATGATGGGCCACGGCTCCACCGCCGGCATGATGGCCTACGGCGACGCCAACGCCATCGCCATGGAGATCGGCGAATACGAGGTGCTCCCCGTCGTCGAGGAATGTCCCGTCATCTGCGGCGTCCACGCCACCGATCCGCGCCGCCGCATGTGGCACTGGCTCGGGCAGGTGAAGGAAATGGGTTTCTCCGGCGTGAATAATTTTCCCACGCACACGATCGTCGACGGGCATTTTCGCGGCGTGCTTGAGGAAACCGGCATGAGCGTGAAGAAGGAATACGAGATGATCGCCCTCGCACGCCGCATGGACCTCTTCTCGATCGTCTATGTCGGCTCGCCCGAGGAGGCAGCCGAAATGGCCAAGGCCGGTGCCGACGCGATCATCGCGCACGTCGGCACGACCGTCGGCGGCAGCATCGGCGTGAAGCGCGCGGTCATGAGCTGGAAGCACACGCTCAAGGTCACGCAGGACATCATCGACGCCGCGAGCGCCGTGCGAAACGACATCTTCTTCCTCTGCCACGGCGGCCCGATCAACACGCCCGAGGACGCCGCGCGCGTCATCAAAGGCACCGACTGCGTGGGCTTCGTCGGCGCCAGCAGCCTAGAGCGCATGGGCGTGGAGCAATCGCTCATAGACCTCACACGGAAATTCAAGGCGCTGAAAGTTAAAAGCAGGGCGGGTCTCTGACCCGCCCTCGAAAACTCCACGTCCTGAAAGGCGGGTCAGAGACCCGCCCTACTCCAAACTTCGAGCCCCATGTCCCCCCTCGACCGCCGCTTCGTCCAAATCGCCGACGCCCTGCGCGAGCCGAATGCGTGGACCAACAACGAATGGCTTTGCCGCCCGGACATCGTCGCCGCCGAGAAACTCCTCCTCGTGCGCGCGAACATGGACCCGATGCACTGCCACCCGTTTCACTATCATCCGCACCGCGAGGAAATCATCTACGTCGTCTACGGCCGCGCCGAGCAGTGGGTCGGCCAGGAATATCGCATCCTCCGCGCCGGTGAGATGGCGCACATCCCCGCCGGCACGATCCACGCGACCTACAACCCGCACGCCGAGCCGCTCGTCTTCCTCGCGATGCTCTCGCCCGCGAAACTCCCCGACGCCCTCGCCGCCGCCCCCGACCCGCACGACGTCTCAGCGCAGGAACCGTGGGCTTCGTTGCGTCGCGGCCTGCCGGTGTGCGTGACGCGCGCGTAAAATTTTCTATCCTTCGAGAAACCCCAACCATTCCCTAACCCTTGTCATTCTGAGCGCAGCGAAGAATCCACTTGGACTCACGAGCCGATTTTGAAATGCGAATCTCCTGCTGGATTCTTCGCTGCGCTCAGAATGACAATCCCTGAATCACTTTTCCCATGAAACGTTTCATACTCGTTTTTTTCTTCACGCTCGCCGCGTCTCTCTCCGCCGCCGAGCCGCTCCGCATCTTCATCCGCTCCGGTCCGAAGTCCCACGGCCCCGGCCAGCACGACCACCCGCGTTTCCTCGCCGATTGGGTGCCGCTGCTCAACGCCCGCGGCGCGCGCGCCACGGGCGGCGACACGTTCCCCACCGCCACGCAACTCGCGGCCACCGATGTCCTGATCATTCACGCACAAGAAGGCGGCAACATCCCCGATGCCACCGACCGCGCCAACCTCGACACGTTTCTGAGGCGCGGCGGCGGCATCGTCGTCATTCACGCCGCCTCTGTCTCGCGCGATCCCGATTGGTTCAAGACCATCGTCGGCGGTTCGTGGCGCTTCGGCACCACGAAATGGCTCGAGGCCCCGATGCATGTTTACTTCACCGACCGCGATCATCCCATCACGCGCGGCGCGTCCAACTGGTCCATGGACGACGAGATTTACTACGACATGGACATGCTCCCCGAGGCGCACGTCCTCGCCACCGCCTACACGCCCAAGGCCATCGACACCGGTGGCCGCGGCAACCGCGAGGCGCAGGCCCGTGCCGCCGAGGCCGTCGCGAAAAACAAGGGCGTAAACATTTACGACCACCAGCCGCAGATGTGGACCTACGAGCGCAGGATCGCTGGCGCCGCGAAACCCTACCGCGCGTTCGTTTCGATCCCCGGCCATCGCTACGAAAATTTCTCCCGCCCCAACTACCGCGCCATCCTCCTGCACGGCATCGCGTGGGCCGGCCAGCGCGCCAACGCCAACGAACTCTGCCGCGACGACGAGCTCGGCGACGCGCTTCGCTATCCCGAGGGGGGACCAATTGCGCCCGCGCAAGCCGCCGCCAAGCTCGAAGTTCATCCTGAGTTTAATCTCACGCTCGTCGCCTCCGAACCGCTCATCAACAAGGTCATGAACATCGATTGGGACGAGCGCGGCCGCCTCTGGGTCTGCGAGACGCCCGAGTATCCCAACGGCCGCCGCAAGCCCAATACCAACGCCCCGTGGAAAGACTCTGGCTCACTCCGCGGCACCAACGTCGAGCGCGATCCCGAGGATCGCATTTCCATTCTCACCGACACCAACGGCGACGGCGTCATGGACAAGAAGCAGGTCTTCGCCGACAAACTCGAGCTCGTCACCAGTTTCGTGCTCTACAAAACCGGCGTCATCGCCGCGTGCTCGCCCGACATCTGGCTGCTCGAAGACACGAACGGCGACGGCGTCTGCGACAAGCGCACGAAGCTCTACACGGGCCTCGGCATCACCGACACCCACGCCGTCATCAACAATCTCCGCTGGGGCCTCGACGGCTGGATCTACGCGACGCACGGCTACAGTCGCGGCGATGTGACCTCGGGCGACGGCACGAAAAAATTCGGCCCCGACGGCAGCGGCGTTGTCCGCTTCAAGCCCGACGGTTCCGCCTTCGAGCAATACTCCAGCCGCAACGGCAACACCTGGGGCCTCGATGTCACGTGGGACGGCCAGGTGTTTTGGACGCAGCCCACGAGCGGCACCGTGTTTTTCCACACCGTCCTCCCGGAGAGCGTCCTCGCAAAAGGCAAACTCCCCGGCACCACCTCGTGGAAAGGGATGATGGTAAATCAAAAAACCTACCCCGCGATGTCGTGGCCCGAACAGGCCTACGTGCAAATCGATCAGGTCGGCAACTTCACCGCCGCCGCCGGCTGCGCGATCTATGAGGGTGGCGCGTGGCCCGCGAAGTGGAATTACAGCTACTTCACCACCGAGCCCACACTCAACATCGTCCACCACGAATTCGTCCGCAAGGAAGGCGTGAGCTATCGCGTCGAAAAGGAAGCCGGCCGCGAGCAAACCGAGTTCATCCGCAGCCGCGACCTCTGGTTCCGTCCGATCGAAAACCGCGTCGGCCCCGATGGTGCGCTCTACCTCGTCGATTTCTACAACCAGGCCGTCATTCACAACGACACGCGCGGACCGCAGCACTCTCCCGCCAACGCCGCCGTCCGCCCCGACCGCGATCACTATTTCTCCCGTATCTGGCGCGTGCAGCACAAGGAGGCCATCAAGCTCCCCACGCTCTCGCTCGATCGCACCAACCTCGCCGCGCTCATCAAAACGATCGAGACGAGCCCCAACGCCCACGTGAAGAAAACCGCCCTGCGCCTCGCGCAGGAAAGCTTCCCGGGCGACGCGCGTGTGACTTCGCTCGCCCCGAAAATGGGCAGCCCCGTCCTCAGCCGCTACGAGTCCGCGCGCTCCGCGGGCACGCCCGCGCAACGCGCCGCCGTCCTCGCCGAGTTCGCCGCCGCCACCGATGACTGGACGCGCTCCGCGCTCATCGCCGCCGCGAGCGACCACGCCACCGACTTTATCGCGGATACCCTCGCGAGCAAAGACAGCGCCGCCCTCGGCAGCTTCGTCACGGCCCTTGCCTCGTCCGTCCCGCCCGCGAACGCCGGCCGCCTCGCGCAAGCCGCCGCTGCCTCGCCCGGCCCGCTCGCCCTTGGCGTGCTCCGCGGTCTCGCCTCACTCGGCGATCAGTTGCCCCCACCCGACGCCGCCACAATCGCCGCGCTGAAAAAACTTCTCACTGCCCCCGACTCGTCCGCCACCGCGCTGCTCCTCGCCGCCAAGTGGGACAAATCCGGCGCGCTCGCCGACACCATTTCCCAAACCGCCCAAACCCTCCTCGCCGATCTCGCCGACGCGAAGACGCCCGATGCACGCCGCGCCGAAATCGCCAGCGCGCTCGTCGCCTTGCCGCAGAAGCGCTCCGAGGCGCTCGCCAAAATCGGCGCACTCCTCGCCGATGCCGCGATCGCCGACTCCATCAAGACTCCTCTCATCGCCACTGTCGGCGAACTCGCCGGTCGCGAACCCGCCAACGTTTTGATCAACGCGTTCGTGCAGACCAAGTCCGCCGTGATCTTCGAGCAATTGTTGAAGCGCCCCGAGACCGCGCTCGCACTCCTCTCCGCGATCAAGGAGAGCCGCGTCACTCCCGCTGCGCTCGGGCCCGGCAACATCGCGCGCCTCCGCACGCATCCGAACAACCGCGTTTCCACCGAGGCCGCCGCCGTGCTCGCTGCCACGAATCCGCCCACGAAGGAAAAGGACGAGCTCATCGCGAAACTCCTCGCCGAGGTGGAGAAATCCGGCGACGCCGCCAACGGCCGCACGCTCTTCTCCTCCGCCTGCGCCCTCTGCCACAAGCTCGGCGACCTCGGCGTCCGCGATGTCGGCCCGCCGCTCGCCGGCATTGGCGCGCATGCTCCCGCCGAGTTGCTCACCGCCATCGTCGATCCGAATCGGCAGGTCGAACCGAACTTCTGGCAGTGGAACATCACCACGAAAAAAGGCGAAACCTTCACCGGCGTGATCGTAAATGAAAACAACTCCGCGCTCACGCTCCGCAACCAGAGCGGCGACTCCGAAATCAAGCTCGCCGACATCACTGCCCGCGAAAACACCCGCCGCTCGCTGATGCCCGAGGGCTTCGAGGGCCTCGGTGCCCCCGGCCTCCGCGACGTGATCGCGTTCCTCCGCGCCAGCGCCGCAGCGA
>JANXSC010000592.1 GCA_025352845.1 Opitutaceae bacterium | reverse complement strand
CGTGCCGCCGTCGGGATTGTGAATCGTGTTGGTGTAACAGAGGACCTGATCGTTATAGGTGTCGTTGTATTGCAGCACGACCTCGACGTGGATCTCGGCTTCCTTGTCGTCGGTCTGGACCTTGGTCTCCTTGGAAATGCTGACGGGCTTCGGGTGCAGCGGGGTCTTGCCCGTGTTGAGCTGCTTCACGAATTCCTCGACGCCGTCCTTGTAGTAGAACGTCTCCGGCTTCGGCTCGGCGGGACGCTCGTCGGTGAAGATAATCGTGAGGCCGGAGTTGAGAAACGCCAATTCGCGCAGGCGCTGGCTGATGCGGCCGCTCTGAAAGACCGTCGTTTCCTTGAAAATTTCCGCGTCGGGCTTGAATGTGATGAGCGTGCCGGTGCCGCGGGCTTTGCCGATGACCTCGAGCTTCTTCACGGTCTTCCCGCGCTCGAACTTCATGTGGTGCACCTGCTGGTTGCGCGACACCTCGACCTCGAACCACTCGGAGACGGCATTGACGCACTTGGCGCCGACGCCGTGGGTGCCGCCGGAAAATTTGTAGCCGCCCTGCCCGTATTTGCCGCCGGAGTGCAGCGTGGTGAGCACCATCTCGACGCCGGGGATTTTGTATTGCGGGTGGATGTCGACGGGGATGCCGCGGCCATCGTCGCGGATGCTGATCGAGCCGTCGACGTGGATGCTGACCTCGATTTTTTTGCAGTGGCCGGCGAGATGTTCGTCGACGGAGTTATCGAGCACCTCGGAAACGCAGTGGTGCAGCGCGCGCTCATCGGTGCCGCCGATATACATGCCCGGCTTTTTACGCACGGCTTCGAGGCCCTCGAGTTTGCCGAGCTGCGACGAGTCGTAGGCACCGGCGATGGGCTGGTTTTTCTGGGGTTCCGGGACGTCGGGAGAATCGGACATGAAGGTGGGAGTGCGAGGATGGGCGGGCCAAAAATGAAAGGAAAAAACTCTCGCGAATCGGCGCGAGTGGCGAGGGTTTTTTTGGGAAAAAACCAACCCGGGAAGGCCGTTCTTTTCGCGATTAAAGGCTTGCGGTCTCCGGGGGTGGTGGGACCGGCGGGGAAGCCCTGCGGCCAAGAGGAATGGGCGAGCTTTCGTTTGACGGTCGCGAGGCCGGCGGCACAGTGGTGGCCCATGCCCAACCCCGTGATCGAAACCCTGCTCATCCTGCAAGACCGCGACACGAAGCGGCTCGGGCTGGAGGCGCAGCTGAAGCAGGTGCCGGGCGACGTGGCCCGCGTGGAAGCCAAGATCGCCGCGGAAAAATCCGCCATCGACGCTGCGAAACAGGAGTTGATGGGTCTCGAGGTGAAAAAGAAAAATCTCGAAAACGAAATCGGCTCGGCCGAGGCGAAGCTGGCGAAATACAAGACGCAGCAGTCGCTCGTGAAGAAAAACGACGAATATCAGGCGCTCGGCCACGAAATTGAAACCACCGAGAAAGCCATCGGCGACTTCGAGGGCCAGGAACTCGAGATCATGTATGCGATCGACGAGGCGAAGAAGAAATTTGCCGCCGCCGAGGCCGTGCTGAAGGGCAACATCTCCGGCCACGAGGCGCGGATCACGATGCTGCGCGAACGCGCGACCAGTCTCGCCGCCGAACTCACCGCCGCGCAGGCGGAAGTCGTCGCCGCGCGCATGCCCGTCGATGCCATCAAGCTTCGTCTCTACGATCGGATCGCAGTGCGCAACATGCCGGCGGTCGTCGCCATCCACGGCGACAAGTGCGGGGGCTGCCACCTGAAAGTTTCCGGCGAGGCCGTCTCCGGCGCCCGCGGCAAGGGCCTCGATCCGCTCGCGCAGCTCCCCACGTGCGATCAGTGCGGGCGGATTGTGTATTGGGAGAGCTGACGGCGGAACCCCGGCTCAGCGACGGCCGAGGACGCGCGTAAGCGCGGCGATCTTTTTGCCGTGCTGCGAAACGCCCTCCGCTTCCAACCGTTCGAACTGCGGGTGCGCAAAGATCGGCGACTGAACGGGCGAGCCGCCATCGTCGTCGGCCAGATCCTTGAGCGCGCCCGCCGCGCCGGCGATGGCGGCGTTCATCTGGTCGAGGTTGCGGCGCAACGCCGCCTCGTCGTGGTCGGGCCAGTAGTCGCCCTCATCGTGAATCGTCACCCGTGCGCCGAGTTCGCGCCACACTTCCAAGGCCCGGATCACGGCCAGATGACATCGGCGGAAATGCGTCCAGCCGTGCAGGCCCGCGTATTGGGTTTTGGAGAAACCGCGGTAAATCCAACCTCGCAGGCGGTGCCGATCCCCCCAGGTCCTTGGGATGCACGGCGGATAGTAGCAGAGGCCCATGACCGCGGGTTCGCAATCCTCGCCCACATCGAGCGTGAAGCGCCGGCCGCACAGCGGCGGCACCTCGCCAACTTGTCCCGGCTGGCTGCGGATCGGCTCGAATTGCAGGCCGCCGGCCCACGTGCCGTCGGTCTCGCGCAACGGCGACACCCGGCCGAGCCGCCGCCGGGCGATGCGCAACCGCGCCTCCCGGACCGCCTGGGCCCAGAACATCCGGTTTTTCTCCGGCCAGCGAATCGTGTAATGGATCGTCAGGCCCATGGCTAAATCAGTTCGTCAGCCTGCTTCTCGCGCTGCGGCTTCAACCGTTTCGGGCCGGCGGCGCCTTTCTGTTCTGCGGCGGCGCGGGCGAGGTTGAGGGCGAGCAGGCGCGAGAGGATTTCTTCGTCGCTCAAATCCGCCGGCCAGCCGTAGGCGGCGGCGACGGCAGCGTCGAGTTTCTCGTGTGCGAGTGCGAGCCACGCGGGGCGCGCGTTGTAGAGCGCGGTGAGCGTGCGTTGCTTGAGTTCGATGGCGCATTTTTCGTCGCGCGGCACGAGGCGCGGATAACGCGCGGTGCCGATGCCGGTCGCGGCGTCGACGGAATTTGCCTCGACGAAACGTGACCACGGGCCAGCCGCAGTCGCGCGAAATTCGAGCCACTCGGTCTGCGTCCACTCCGGCGGGTTGAGCCAACGTTCGCGAAGATCGTTCAACTCCCGCGCGGCAATGGCGATGGCGGCGCGTTGGATGGCGGCCTCGCCATAGGGCGCTTGATCTTCCTTCACGAAGGAGGCGCGGCCGGAATCCACTTCCGCTTGCACGCGATCGATCGACATCGGCCAGTCCGGAGCAGGCTCGTCCGACAGCAACGGCTCTGTCAGCGGGAACGGAAACGGAAAAGTCTCGAAGCATTCGGTCGGATTGTAAGTCGCGTCGTTTCCGATGCCGTGCC
>JANXSC010000247.1 GCA_025352845.1 Opitutaceae bacterium | reverse complement strand
GATCGAAAATCTCGCCGGCTTGCGCGTCCAAGACGCCCTTCGCCGCAGTTGAACCGCTGGCCTATTCTTGATCGTCCGGCGGTGGCGCGGGAATTTTCAGATCGAGAAAATCCTGCAAGATGATCGTCGCCGCGCGGGAATCGATGATGCCGCTCGCGCGCACGTCACGGCGTTTCGATTTGGCGATGGTGGACTCGGCTTCGTAGCTCGTGAGTCGCTCGTCGATGAGATGAACCGGCAGGCCGGTCGCGACGCGGAGGCGCGCGGCAAAGGCCTCGGCTTCCTTCGCCTTCGGGCCCGCACTGTCATCCATATTGAGCGGGTGCCCGAGCACGATGTCGGTGATGCGCCGTAGCGCGACCATAGCGAGCAAGGCGTTCCAGCGCTTGCCCTCGTCCGCCTCGATGAGCGCCGGGAGCGGCGTGGCGACGCCGAGTTCGTCACCATAACTCAGCCCGATTCGCCGGGCACCGTGATCGATTCCAAGACAACGCATCGCGCCATGACGGCGCGGCGTGGGCAGCGGCGCAATTTCATTTGCGACGCGCCCGCTTCCGGCTCTCTTTCGCCGCCATGCCCGCCTCGCTGCCCACCCTCTCGCCCGCGGAACTCGCGCGCTACAGTCGGCACATCCTCCTCGACCCGATCGGGGTGGAAGGTCAGCGCAAGCTCGCCGCCGCGCGTGTGCTCGTCATCGGCGCGGGCGGACTCGGCAGCCCCGCCGCACTCTACCTCGCCGCGGCCGGCGTCGGCACGCTCGGCATCGCGGACTTCGATCGCGTGGAGCCGCACAACTTGCAGCGGCAGCTGCTGCACGACGATGCGGCGATCGGCGAGGCCAAGGTGGAATCGGCGGCGCGACGCCTGCGCGCTACCAATCCCTTCATTCGCGTCGTGACACACGCGGACGGCGTGACCGCTGCCAACGCAACAAAACTCTTCGCCGACTACGACGTGATCGTCGATGGCACGGATAACTTCGGTTCGCGCTACCTGAATAACGACGCCGCGTTTTTCGCGCGCAAGCCGCTCGTTTACGGCAGCGTGTTCAAATTCGAAGGCCAAGTTTCAGTCTTCGATCCCGCGAATGGCGGACCATGCTACCGCTGCCTGTTTCCCGAGCCGCCCGCGGCGGGCACCGTGCCCGGCTGTGGCGAGGCGGGCGTGCTCGGCGCGCTCTGCGGCGTGATCGGCAGCTTGCAGGCGCTCGAGGCGATCAAAATTATCACCGGCATCGGCGAGCCGTTGCGTGGACGGCTGCTGACCTACGATGCGCTCGCGCAAACGTTCCGCTCCATTTCGCTCGCGCGCGATCCGGGTTGTCCGCTCTGCGGCGCCACCCCCACCATCCGCACGATCGACGCCGAACACTATTCCGCCATCGTCTGCACTCCCACTCCCACCATGTCCGACACCGAATTCCCGCTCGAGATTTCTGTCACCGAAGCGAAGCGCCTTCTCGACGAATCGCCCTGCGGCGTGCTGCTCATCGATGTGCGCGAGCCCTACGAAGTGGAAATCGCGGGTGTCAAAGGTGCCGAGCTGATCCCGATGCGCCAGATTCCGGAAAACGCCCATTCCTTCCCGCGCGACGAGCATCTGCTCATCATGTGCCATCACGGCGGACGGAGCCTGAAGGTGACAGAATACCTCCGCGCCCAGGGCTACACCGCCGTGAGCAATATCGCCGGCGGCATCGATGCGTGGGCCGAGCAAATCGACCCCGCGCTGCGCCGTTACTGAGTTGAGCTTCGCGTTTAAACGCGCTGCCCAGGGTAGGCCGCAACGTAGGCGCGCGCATAGTCGGCATACGCCGCCTTGAGGCGCGCTGAGACTGTGCCCTGACCAAGCTTGAAACGCGTGGTATCAATCGCCGCGACCGGTGCGACATCCTTGGTCGTGGAGAGCAGGAAGCACTCGTCCATCTGCGCAAAGTCTCCGGGCCGCACCACTTCCTCGCGCGCGGCCACGCCCGCCGCAGCGGCCAGTTTCGTGAGCAGGAGATTGCGCGTGATGCCGCCGAGGATGCCCGCGGCGAGCGGCGGCGTGATCACGGTGCCAGCGCGCACAAACCCGATATTGCACACGGCCGCTTCGGTCACCTCGCCGGCGTGGTTGAGGATCACGACCTCGTCCGCGCCGCGCGAGCGCGCCTCGCGCAGGCAGAGGATGTTGTTGAGATAATTTCCCGTTTTCCACGCGGGGCTCAGGCTCTCGATAGGATTGCGGCGCAGCCTGGTCGCGAGCGAAAGCACGAGGCCGTCGCGCAGTTTCTCCGGCGAGGTCTCGGGACAAGGTTGCACCAGCAGCACAAAATCCGACCGGTCCGCCAGCGCCGGATCGAGCCCGATCGCGCCGCCGCCGCGCGTGACTTGGAGGCGAATATAGAGTTCGCCTGTATTCTTGGTGCGCTCGCGATACGCCGCCGTGGTCCGCCGGATCTCGCTCAACATCGCCGCGGGCGTGAGCGGCAGCTCAAAATAAAGCGAGTGCGCCGACCGCTCCAACCTCGCCCAATGCTCTTCCCATGTGAAGATTACGCCGGCGTGCGTGCGCCATACTTCGTAGATGGCGTCGCCGTAGAGAAAGCCGCGATTCAGCGGTGAAATCGAGGGCTCGTCGGCGGCGTGGAGGCGTCCGTTGGTGTTGGCCTGGATAAAGTGAGTCGGCATGGCAACGCCACCTTCACGCATCAGACGCCATTCGCCAAAACAAAAAAGCCCCCGCCACGGCGGAGGCTGTAAATCCAAAACTCTCGGGTCGAACTCAACCTTTTCTGACGAGGCCGAGGGCCTTCTTGATATTCTGCACGCTGGGCAGCGAAATCTTCAGCGTCGCGGCGATTTCGCCGCCGGTCTTGCCGGCGTCCACCAGTTTTTTCACTTGGGCCCGCGTCTCATCGGTGATGACGGCGCGGGTGCGGCGCTTGCCGGACTTCGGCTTCTTGGCCGCCTGACCGCGCCGCGATGCCTTGCGTCCGCCGGTCGCGGTCTTGACGGCTTGAATAAATGCTGCAGCCGAATCGAAGCCAAATTTCGCCGGCAAGCCTGCGAGTTCCTTCTTCAACTCATCCGCAATCGCCTTCTCAAGGCTGGCGAGTTTGGCCCGCGCGACCTGTAGTTCCTTCATTTTGTCAGTTACCATGGGGCGGACCGTGGCAATGCTATCCGCCTATAGCAAGCCACCAGAACGCGTCCGCATGATACAGGAATTACTATATCGTCATGGCGTGGTAACCGCCATCGACCACGATTTCGGAGCCGGTAATAAAGCCGCCCGCCTGGTCGCTCGCGAGCAGGAGCGTGGCACCAACGAGTTCCTTTGCCTCGCCGAAGCGCTTCATCGGCGTGTGGCCCATGATTGAAGCCACGCGCTCAGGGGAGAGAATCTTCTTGTTCTGCTCCGCCGGGAAAAACCCGGGGACCAGCGTGTTCACGCGCACGCGCTTCGGCGCCCACTCGCGGGCGAGGTTCTTCGAGAGGTTGTGCACCGCCGCCTTGGTCGCCGAATAGGTGAACACCCGCGACAGCGGCACGACGCCCGACATCGAGCCGAGATTGATGATCGACCCGCCTTCGCCGCGATCGACGAGATACTTGCCGAAGATCTGGCAGCCAAGAAAGACCCCCTTGTAATTAATCTTCACGATGCGATCGAACTCGTCGTCGTTGATCTCGAAGAATGGCGTCGCCGAGTTCACGCCGGCGCCGTTGACGACGATATCAATGCGCCCCGAGCGTTTCAGCACGCTATCGAGCAACTGCTGGAGCGGCGCGCGCTCACTCGCTTCCGCCGAAATGAAATACCCGCGTCCGCCCGCCGCGGCGATGCGCTCCAGGCGCGGCTTGGCCTTTTCCTCGTTGCGACCGACGAGCACCGTCTCCGCCCCGGCTCCAGCCAGGCCCTCGGCCATCGCGCCGCAGAGTTCGCCGGTGCCGCCGATGACGACGGCGACTTTGCCCGCGAGGGAATAGAGGGACGACAGATACCCGGAGGAGTTGCTCATGGAACGACCAGCAAAGTCGGCCCCGCCCGCGTCTGGCAACGGGAAATCTCGCACAGAAATCTCGCCCCGCCCCTCGGAGGGCGCCACGCCCGGCCGCCCCTCGACCAACTCCGTTCCGGCATCCAGCTTGCCGCCTGCTCTTCCCCCGCTCATCCTCCGCCATGGCCCGCATTCCGCTCGAGGACAATTTCAACGACATCATCAACAAGGCCCAGCGCGGCCTGAAAATCTCCGACGCCGATCTGGCCACCCGCGCGGATGTCTCGCCCGCCGATCTCGCGGCGGTGAAGGCCGGGGCCCCGCTCGATCCCGTGATTCGCCGCGTGTCGCGCCACCTGAAGCTCGCGCCCGACGCGCTCGAGGCGCTCACCCACAAGCGCTGGTATCCGCAGCTCCCAAATTTCCCCAAGGGCTTCGCGATGTTCAACACGCCGCACGAAGACATGACGGTAAACAGCTACCTCATCTGGGACGCGCGCGCGCGCGTCGCCGCCGCGTTCGACACCGGGGCCAGCAGCGAGGGCATGCTCGACCTCATTCGCGCCGAGGGGCTGACGTTGCGCTACATTTTCATCACGCATACCCACCCGGATCACGTCGCGGATTTGCCGCGGCTCGCCGGCGAAACCAAAGCCGAGGTCTGGGCCAGCGAACTTGAGCCCGTCGATCACCCCGAAGCCAAAACCTTCAAGGAAAACGCCCACTTCCACGTCGGCTCACTCGCGATCAAGACGCTCTACACCTTCGGCCATTCGCCGGGCATGACGACGTTCTTCGTTACCGGCCTCAGTTGGCCGCTCGCCGTGGTCGGCGACTCGCTGTTCGCCAGTTCCATGGGCGGCAGCGCGACCCACTACGCGGAACAATATCGCAACAACCGGGAAAAGATTTTCACGCTCCCCCGCGACACCGTGCTCGCCTGCGGTCATGGCCCGCTCACCACGCTCTCGCAGGAAAAACACCACAATCCGTTTTTCGCGCGCTGACTGAATAAGTCCCTCCCGCCTCACGTCCCAACACTCACCATGACCTCCCGCGCCTTCTCCGTCGCCCGTCGGCTTGCCGGTGTTTGTTTTGCTTTCGTGGCCACTGGCGCCAGCGGCATCGCCCAGACCCAGCCCGCGCAAAACCTCAGCCCGGATCGTGTCACATTCTACACCGAGCCCAATTTCCGCGGCGAGTCGCTCGTCGTCGAAGCCGGCGCTTCCGTGACGAATCTTGAGCAGCTGCAGCGCGCCGATCAGCGCCCGTGGGCGTTCGCGATCTCCTCGATCCAGATCGACGGCGCGGCGCGCGCCACCGTTTTCACCGCCCCCGGTTTCAATGGCGACCGCCTTGAGATCACGCGCAGCATCGCCGATCTCTACGGCGCGGCCCGCACGCGCGAGCCGGGCGCGACCTGGGATCGCGCCATCGTCTCGCTCGCTGTGACCGGACCGCAGCCGGTCGTGGTCAACCAGCCCTACCCGCCCGCGCCCGGGCCGGGTCGGCCGGACAATCGGCCACCCACGACGGTGATTGTCGTTCAACCTCCTCCGCCCGTCATCATCCAAGAGGTCCGCCCGCGTATCGACCGGCGCACGGCCGAAGCCTACGTGCAGCGCGCGTTTCGCGAAGTGCTCGACCGCCCCGCCGATCCCGAGGGCCTGCACACCTACACCGACCGCATCCTGCGCGAGGGCTGGTCCGAGCAGCAGATGATTCAACAACTGCAACGCAGCAGCGAGGCCCGCTCCATCAACGCCGACCAGGCCATCACCAAAATCTACCGCGATGTCCTCGGCCGCGAGCCCGATGCCCGCGGGCTCGCGACCTACCGCGCGAAGTGGAAAGACGGCTGGACGCAGGGCCAGATCCGCGACGACCTCCGCCGCAGCCCCGAGGGCCACGACACCTACATCCGCCTCACGATCACGAAAGCCTACCGCGAAGTCCTCGGCCGTGAGCCGGACCCCGCCGGCTACGCCACCTACGAAAAAGCCATGCGTGAACGCGGCTACACCGAGCAGCAAGTCCGCGCCGCCCTCATGAGCGGCGACGAGTATCGGCAGAGGCGCGGGAAACGATAAACCGGTTCGTTGTAGGGCGGGGTCTCCCGACCCCGCCTTCTGGGAAGTGCGAATACCTCTCCAAACCCGGCGGGGTCAGGAGACCCCGCCCTACAAAACGCGCCACGCGAACGCGCTCAATCCTCCGCCACTTCCCGGCCCTCGGCCATCTTCCACTTCGCGGCGCGGTTCTCGGCGGAGGCGTTGCCGCCACCGCGGCTGCCGCGGGTCTCGTCCTTCTTTTTTCCCACGAGATCGAAATAGATCGGGCAGCCGGCGAGATCGAATTCGGCGACGATGCCGGCCTCGAGGTAGCGGCGGTATTGCTCGGTGAGTTTTTCCTCGCGGTTGCAGAACAGCTTAATCCGGAAAGGGCGCGTGCTCGTCTGCGTCGCGTAGTAAACGCGGAAGCGCGTGCCGCCGATCGCAGCGGGCGGGTTGCGCTCGGCGAGATAGCCGAGCACCAGGTTGAGCTTTGCGGTCGGGAGTTTCTTATCGAGCGTGCGGTTCAACTTCACCGCGGCGTTGAGCATGCGGTCCACCTCGTAGCCGCTCATTGCGGAGACGAAAATCAACGGCGAGCCCGGCGTGAAGAAGAGCCGCTCGAAGAGCGCGTGTTCGTATTTTTCCCGGTAGTCGCGCTCGCTCTTGTAGGGCGCGAAGCCGCCGCTTTTCGCAAACGCCTTCTGGATCAGGTCCCACTTGTTGACGACGATCACGATCGGTTTGCCCTCCTTGATCGCTTCGCCGGCGATGGCCTTGTCCTGCTGCGTCACGCCTTCCATCGCGTCGAGCACAAGGAAGACGACATCGGTGTTATGGATCGCGTCGAGCGAGCGAAGCCGGGAAAAATATTCGACGGGCGACGCGAGCTTCGTCGCCGCCTTGATCCCCGCGGTGTCGATCAGCCTGAAGGGATATTCCTTTTTGTCGCGGCCCTTGAACGTGAAGGGCAGCTCGACCGAGTCGCGTGTCGTGCCTGGCGTCTCGCTCACAATGAGCCGGTCGCTCTTCAGCAGGTTGTTGCTGAGCGAGGATTTCCCGACATTGGGCCGGCCGATGAAGCAGACGCACAGTGGATCCGCCGCGGTTTTAGGACTGGCGTCGTCCACCACCGGCTCGGGACCGAGGGCCGCCATAATCGCCGCGCGCAGATCTTGTTCGCCGTTGCCGTGCTCGGCGGAGATGCGCAAGGGTTCGCCGAGCCCGAGGCGATACGCTTCGTCGAGCGCGACCTTGGAGTCATCGAAGTCGGCCTTGTTGATTACGAGCCGCACGGTCTTCTTCGACTTGCGCAGCATCTGCGAAATTTTTTCATCGAGCGAGGAGAGCCCGCTGAGTCCGTCGACGATGAATAAAATCAGATCGGCCGACGCGATCGCGAATTCCACCTGCTGCTCCGAGGCCTTGGTGAGCGCCGCCGGCGTGTCGATGCCCTTGTAGCCGAGGCCGCCGGTGTCGAGCAGCGTGTAGGCACCCTCCGCAATCTCGGCGGAGATGACGTCGCGTGTGATGCCCGGCTGATCGTGCACGATCGAGATGCGCTTCCGCGCGAGGCGATTGAAGAGCCGGCTCTTTCCGACGTTGGGACGACCGACGATGGCGACGATGCGGGACATCCGGACAGTAGTGAGTAGCGAGTAGTGGGTAGCGAGTAGGAATACCAGACGGGCGCGGCGGCGATATGCTCGCTACTCACTACCCGCTACTCGCTACTTTCGCGCCCCTTGCACAAACCGCTCCACGCGGTCGCACGCCTCGATGATTTGGTCGTAGGCGGTGGCGAAGCAGGCGCGGACGTGGCCGCGGCCGCCTTCGCCGAAGGCCGTGCCGGGCACGACGGCGACCTTGTGCTGTTGCAGCAGGCCGACGGCGAAATCCTTTTCGTTCATACCGGTCGGCGTGACATCGGGGAACGCGTAGAAACTCCCGCGCGGCAGATGACACTTGAGGCCGATTTCGTTGAAGCGGCGCACAATCAAGTCGCGGCGGCGGTGATATTGGTCGCGCATCTTGACCACGTTGTCCCAGCCGTTCTTGAGCGCTTCGAGCGCGCCTTCCTGCGCGATGATCGAGGCGCACATCATGGAGTATTGGTGGACCTTCATCATCGCGTCGATCAGCACCGCCGGGCCGCACGCGTAGCCGATGCGCCAGCCGGTCATCGCAAACGCCTTCGAGAAACCGTGCAGGAAGATCGTGCGCTCCGCCATGCCGGGGAAAATCGCGATGCTCGTGTGCGTGCCGTCAAACGTGAGCTCCGAGTAGATTTCGTCGCTGAGCACGAGCAGGTCTTTCTCGCGGCAGAAGTCGGCGATTTTTTTCAACTGCTCGCGCGTGCAGGTGCCGCCCGTGGGATTGCACGGGAGGTTCAGCATGAGGATTTTTGCGCCCGGCTGCCACGCAGCGCGCAAGGCCTCGGCGGTGAGCGCAAAGTTGTCCTTCGCGTAGGTCGGCACCGGAATGCCCTCGCCGTGCACGAGCGTGATACTCGGGTGATAGCTCACGTAGCAGGGCTGGTGAAACATCACCTTGTCGCCCGGATTGCAGAAGGCGCGGAAGCACAGGTCGAGCGCCTCGCTCACGCCGACCGTGACGATCACCTGATCGTCGGGGCGGTAGGTGACGCCGAAGTGGTGTTCGACGTATTTCGAGATTTCCCGGCGCAGCTCAATCGTGCCGAGGTTGGAGGTGTAGTAGGTCTTGCCGCGCTCGAGCGCGTAGATGGCGGCCTCGCGGACGTGCCACGGCGTGACGAAGTCGGGCTCCCCGACGCCGAGTGAGATCACGTCCTGCCCTTTCATCTTCGCGACGAGTTCAAAGAAATCGCGGATGCCGCTTCTCGGCAGCGTGGACACGTGTCCCGCCACCCATCGTTTCGGATCGGTGCTCATGGTTGCGTTCCTCCGGGGGCGTTACGGCGCGACGTTGAGCCGCGTGGTGGGCGCCTCGCCGCCATCGAGCAGGAAGCCGTCCTCCTTGTAGCAACGCAGCATGAAGTGGGTGGAGGTCGAGAGCACGCCCTCGACGGTCGAGAGTTTTTCCGAAACGAAGCCCGCGACCTTTTGCAGCGACGCACCCTTCACGAAGACGAGTAGATCGTAGCTGCCCGACATCAGGTAGCAGGACTCGACCTCGTCGAAGCGCGCGATGCGCTCCGCAAACCGATTGAACCCGCCGCCCCGCTCCGGCGTGACCTTCACCTCAATTACCGCGCGCACGGCCCCGGCGGCGGCGGCCTCGCGGGAAAGATCGAGCACCGGACGCCAGCCGAGGAAGATTTTATCCGCCTTCAACTGCTCCAGGTGCTGATTAACCTCCGCTTCGGTCAGACCCGCGACCTTGGCCATCTGGCCGGTCGTGAGGCTGCCGCCGTCAATCAAGAGCTTGAGCACTGGGTTCATAGGGGCGGCGTTTATCCGGGATGACGTGGGGTTTGACGAGGATGAAAACAGCAGCGCGAAAAACACAGCGGATCCAGCAATGCTGGGTTTCAGCTTTCCTCGGCTCCAAACAGGGGGCTTACTCGCAGCGAGTCCGACAAAAAGCGAAACACGAATGATCGTCTACGTCCTTACAAATCCAGCGATGCCCGGTCTCGTGAAGATCGGAAAGACGTCATTTAGCGAGCCTGAGGATAGAATCGCCCAGCTCTACACCACGGGCGTTCCGGTGCCGTTCAAAATCGAATTCGCAGGCAGGGTTTCCGATGAGCGCGAAGTTGAGAAGGCCCTTCATATCGCTTTCGGTCCTCAGCGAATCAACCCAAAGCGCGAGTTTTTCAGAATCGAACCAGAACAAGTCATCGCGATCCTCCGCCTACTGCACACCGAAGACAAAACCGCGGAAGTCGTGGCTCAAAACGCTGAAATTGATGCGGAATCCGTCCAAGCCGCAGAATCGCTCAGGGCTCGAAGACCAAATCTGAACTTTGAGGAGATGCAGATTCCGATCGGATCCATTCTCCAATCCTACGACGACGACTCTACAGCAACCGTGGTGGGACCAAAAAAAGTGCGCTATCGCGATGAAGAGATGACTTTGACTGCAGCGACGCGCGTGATGCTAAACCTCGACTACAGCGTAAAACCTGGTCCGCACTGGACATATAACGGCAAGAGGGTCAGCGCGATTTACGACGAGACTTATCCCGAAGAATAAATCTGTCTGCATCCGAGGTTAGCCTCAACAGCCGCCGCGCCGCTGTTGCGTTGCGGAATAAAATCCCCCAACGGTGTCGGCTCGCATGTTCGAATCCCTCACCGACAAACTCGGCACCGCGCTCCGCAACCTGCGCGGCGTCGGCAAGCTCTCCGAAGAAAACATGGCGGCGACGCTGCAGGAAGTGCGCACCGCCCTCCTCGCGGCCGACGTGCATTTCAAGGTCGCGCGGGAGTTCGTCGATCGCGTGCAGCTCAAGTGCGTCGGGCAGGACGTGCTCAAGGGCGTCGCGCCCGGCCAGCAGGTCGTCAAAATCATCCACGACGAACTCGTCAGCCTCCTCGGCGAGGGCACGACCGAACTCTCGGGCGTGCGACCGCTCAAGATTCTCATGGTCGGCCTGCACGGCTCGGGCAAAACCACCTCGACCGCCAAGCTCGGCAAGCTCCTGAAAAAACGCGGCTATCGCCCGTTTGTCGTCGGCGCCGACATCTACCG
>JANXSC010000563.1 GCA_025352845.1 Opitutaceae bacterium | reverse complement strand
AATGAGTTCGGTCTGAACAAGTCGATGAAGGTCGCGGCGCTGCTGATGTTCATCACCGATGTGCACGCGCTGGGACTGGACGTGGCCGCCGGTCTGAACCTGACCGAAAGCTTCTATTGGGAGGGCAATCCGCGGAACGGCGGGGTCGGGAGACCCCGCCCTACACCCTGACCGCAGCGGCATTCGCCTTTGCGATCGATTGCGCGAAGGCCGATCTCCGCGGCATCGTGCCTCGTTTCTGTGATCAGCTCCGCGAAATCCTCACGCTGCGGCAGGCGCTGATGGTGCAACCGCAGCCGCACGCAGGGCTCGAACGCGATCTCGCGGCGCTGCTGCCGCCGGATTTTCTGCGCACGACACCCTACGCGCAGCTCGCGCATTTTCCGCGCTACCTGAAGGCGATGAAACTGCGCGCCGAGCGGTGGCGGCAAAACCCCGTGAAGGACGCGGAGCGCGCGGCGCAGCTCGCACCCTATGTGGCGGCGGTGGTGCGGCTCGAAGGGGTCGGCGCGGTGCCCGCACCGCGCCCGGGAGGAAAATCGGGTGAGGCCACCCGGCGCACACCCGATCCCGCCGAAGTCGGGGCTTTGCGCCGGCTGGTGGAGGAGTTTCGCGTGAGCCTGTTTGCGCAGGAGCTCGGCACGGCAGAGCCGGTGTCGGCCGTGAAACTCGATCGCGCGCTGGCCGCGATGCAGGGCAGCGCGGTCTTGCCGCCAACCGAAACCGCGCCGCTGCCCAAGCCGATCGTCAGCGCATCCGTCGGCGCATCCGTCGGCGCGAAAAAAACGGTGCCGCTGAAAAATCTCGGGGCGCTCGACAAATTGTTTCCGCGCTGACGGTGCGCGGCGCTCGATTCGAACCGCCGCATGCTGTTAGAGCGCTGCGGCGGCCCAGCCGGGCAGGGGGAACTTGCGGCCGTGAATGTGATCCTCGAAGAAATGCTGGACCCAAGGACGCGTGCTGCGGCTGGCCGTGATATGAACAAATGTCTCCCCGCCGGCGCTGGTGACCTCGTATTTTTCGACGGTGACTCCGATCGCGGCGGATTCTCCCTCCAGCAGGCAGACAATCTCCATGGTCCGCTGCGCCGAATCGATGCGCAGCTCCTGCACCGAGCCGTAGCGCGCAAGCAGCGTGTTGCAGTGCAGCCGGGCGGCCTTGCTCATGACGCGATCTTTGAGGGTATCGAACATGGGGGAGAAGTCGGGAGTTTCTGTTCGATGTATGGTGGCGGATCCGCCCTGTTTGTTCCCGGACGCGCAGAACCTCCGGGGATAAACGAGGTCAGCGTTACCGGATCCCGCCGCCATCGTCGCGCCCGCGCGACCCAACCGACCATGAAATTTTCCGCCAACCACCTCAAACGTTACAGGGAAATCGCCCGCCTCCTGTGGAAATATGGCCGTTCCGATCTCGCGCAGAAGATGGCCGCCGACGACGAGGAACCCTCGTCCGATAAAATCAAGCCCACCGGCACGGGCGACGCGTCCCCCGAGCATCTCGCGGATGACCTCGAGGCGATGGGCTCGACCTTTGTGAAGCTCGGCCAGGTGCTCGCCGGCCGGCCCGACCTGCTGCCCGAACCTTACCTCAAGGCGCTCGCGCGGCTGCAGGACAACGTGAAGCCGTTCTCCTCCGAGGAAGTGGAGCAAATCGTGATGGCGGAACTCGGCGTGCGCATCTCGAAGGCGTTTTCCTATTTCGATCCCGTGCCGATCGCGGCCGCGTCACTGGGGCAGGTGCATGCCGCGGCGTTGCGCGACGGCCGGGCCGTCGTGGTGAAGGTGCAGCGGCCCGATATCCGCAAGCAGATCGCCGAGGATTTTGAAGTGCTGGCGCAGATCGCGGGGTTTCTGGACGCTCATACCGACGTGGGCCGGCGCTACCGGTTCGCATCCGTGCTGGAGGAGTTTCGCCAGACGATCCACCACGAACTCAACTATGAGCGCGAGGCGCAGAATCTCGTGTCGGTCGGCGAGAATTTGAAGGAGTTTCCCCTGATCGTGGTGCCCCAGCCGGTGAGTGGCTACAGCACGCGCTGCGTGCTTACGATGGATCGCATCGAAGGCCGCAAGATCACCAAGCTCGGCCCGCTCGCGCGGCTCGACTTGAAGGGGGCGCCCCTCGCGGAGGAATTGTTCAAGGCGTATCTGAAGCAAGTGCTCGTGGACGGCCTCTTCCACGCCGATCCGCATCCGGGCAACGTGTTCGTGACCGACGACGGCCGCATCGCGCTGCTCGATCTAGGCATGGTAGGCCGCACGACGCCGACGATGCAGGAGACGCTGTTGAAATTACTCCTCGCCATCAGCACGGGCAATGGTGACGACGCGGCCGACTTGGTGATCCACATGAGCGAGAAGACGGAGGAGTTCGACGCCGTGGAGTTCCGCCGCCTGATCGGCCAGCTCGTCGCGCAGCATCAGGACCAGGGGTTGCGCCAACTTAACGTCGGGCGGACCCTGCTCGCGCTGAGCCGGAACGCCACGGAGAACGGGTTGTTCGTGCCGAGCGAACTCACGCTGTTGGGCAAGACCATGCTCCAGCTGGATGAGGTCGGCCGCATCCTCGATCCCACCTTCGATCCCGCGGCCTCGGTCCGCCGCAATGTGCAGGACCTCATGTCGCAGCGGATGCGCAAGGATATGTCGAAGACCAACGTCGTCAGCTCGCTGTTGGAAATGAAGAGCTTCATGAGTCACCTGCCGCTGCGGCTCAACCGCATCATGGATGCGGTCGGTAACTCGGAGTTCGAGGTGAAAGTGAAGGCGGTGGACGCAAAGATGGTGATGGCCGGAATGCAAAAAATCGCCAACCGCATCACCACCGGCCTCGTGCTCGCGGCGCTCATTGTCGGCGCTTCGCTGCTCATGCGGATCGAAACACGGTCGCGGCTCTTCGGCTATCCCACGCTCGCGATCCTGTGTTTTATGACCGCCGCCGCCGGAGCAATCTGGCTGCTGGTCACGATTTTCCTCCAGGATCGGAAGGATTCGGAGAAGCGGTGAACCGGGTGTGGTCCTACTCGGCCGGCTGCGGCACTTTCACGAGGCTGGCGGCGTCGAGCCCGCGGTGGGCCAGGCGCGCGAGGAGATCGCGGTAAACGTCGTCGGGCAGCGTGCGCTGGCGGGCGAGGATCCAGAGGAGGTTGCCACCGTTCGAGGCGACCACGGACCAAGTGTAGTCGGGGGCGAGCTCGAGGATTTTATACTCGGACACGAACGGCCAGAACAGCCGCACTTTCCACTCGGCATTGGTCTCGGGGTTGGTGATCCAGGCGATGCCGTGCCAGGACTTCTCGGGCGCAGCGAACGAGCCTTTGCGGAAACTGTAGACATTATCCAGTTTGCCGTCGGGGCGGCGCGCGTAGGAGTCGGCGGTGGCGACCTTGCCGTTTTCGAGGAAGTTCGGAACGAAGGCGATGACCTCCCAGCGGCCCATGTAGCGATCAAGATCGACATGAGGAACGGTTGTGAGCGTGCGGGTGGGAGTCATGGTGGTGCAGCCGACCAGCGCGAAGGCGAGGGAAAGGCCGAGGACGAGACGGTGAAGGGTGGGCATGGTGGAAAAAGGGGTGGAGAGCGGCCGCGATTCAGGCCGGTGTCTTGAGCGCGGACGCGGTGGCGGGCGGCGATTCGACAATTTCACGCCGCACGAGGACGGCCGTAATTTTTGGCTCCACGGCCAGGCCGCGATCCAAACGATAGGCGAGGATGTATTCCGCTCCGTAGAAAAGAATCGCACAGGAATAATAAATCCACACCAGCAGCGCCACCAGCGAGCCCGCGGCCCCGTAGGTCGAGGCGACCGTGGAATGGCCCAAGTAAAGTGCGATCAGAAACCGGCCAATCGTGAAGAGGAGCGCGGTCACAAAGGCCCCGAGCCAAACCTCGCGCCAGCGCACCCGCACATCGGGCAGCACCTTGAAGAGCAGCGCAAACAGCACGGTCACGAGCACGAGCCCGGCGAGCAGGTCCGCGCCACGCAGCACCCAGGGAGTAATTGTCATCCAATCTTTTGTCAGGGTCACCATCGCCGTGAGCGCCGTCGTGAGCACCAGCGAACTCAACAACAGAAATCCCACCACGAGCACCATCGCGAACGAGACCAGCCGTTGCCCGAGCATCACGGCCCAGCCGCTGCGGCTGGGTTTCGCGGTCACGCTCCAGATCGCGTTTAACGAATCCTGCAGTTGGCCAAACACCGTGGTGGCGCCCACGAGGAGAAGACCGACGCCCACGGCGGTGGCGAGCCAGCCCTTGTCCTCGCCGGCGCTCGCCTCCATCGCCTTCTGAATCACCTCCGCGCTCGCCCGGCCGACCAGCTGCGACATCTGCGCCGAAAACTGCTTCGTCGCGGTCTCCTCGCCGAAGACAACCCCGGCGACGCCGACGGCGATAATGGTGATCGGTGCGAGCGAAAACAGCGTGTAGAAACTCACTGCCGCCGAATGCTTGAAGGCATTGTCAGCCGTCCAGCCCCTGGCGGCCGCGATCAAAACTTTAAGCGTTCGGCGCAAGGTTAGAGAAAAACCGGGCGGGTCGGAAAAATCAGGACGAATGGGGTTTGTCCCACAGCGGTTTTCCGGACTCCGGTGGCATCGGCTTCGGGGCATTTTTCCCGTGCTGAAGCTGCGGCGCGCGGGCGGCTTTCATTTGCAGTGCGGCCTTGGCGGCGAGGTCGTCGGGGCTGGACGCAGGCGACTTGTGTTGAGCCGCACCGTGCGACTCGGAGTCGGATCCGTTACCGCGGGCCTTTAGTTTTCCTTCGGCTTCGAACCAGATTTCATCGTCGCAGCCGTTGGGGCAGCCGCGGGCGTGCCAGATGTCACGGGCACACTGGGCGATTTCGTCGTGGGTGGGTGAGGGCGAGGTCGTTTTCATGGGTTGCAGTTTTTGAAGCGATGGCGACCGGGAGTGGATTCTCCCGGCGGCGTCTCAGAACCGACCAAGGTCGGAGTTCACAGTTCCTCTCTGCTTTTCGGTGTGCCGACGGTTGCTGAAATCGGGCGGCGCGACTAATCGGTCTCCGCGACGTCGTTGGGGAGTTCGTTGCGATCATCGGGCGCGCGGGGGAAATGCGCGGCGAGCAACGTGCCGGTGCGCTCGATGCCTTGGACGAGCCCCTCGGTGAATTCACCGCGCTTGAAGTGCGCGCTCATCGCGTCGGCGACATCGCGCCAGAAAATTTCGCCACATTTCTCGTGCACGCCGGTGTCACCGACAATCGCGAAGGTGCGCGAAGCCGGCGCGAGGAAGAGGAGCACGCCGTTGCGCGCGGCTGTCTGCGTCATGCCGAGCTGGTCGAATTGTTTTTGGGCGGCCGCGACCGGCTCGGGTGCGGCCTGGCGGGAGAGCAGCACGCGGATTTCTCCGGAGGTGCGGCGCTCCGCGGCGCCGATGGCCGCGACGATGCGGTCGTGGTCGAGCGGCAGGGTCGGGGGAAGGATGTTCATGGCTACCAGCTCCCTCCCGCGCCGCCGCCGCCGGAGCTGCCGCCGCCGCCAGAAAAACTGCCGCCGGAGGAACCGCCGCTCCCACCCCCGCCGCCACTTCCGCCCCACCACGGGGTGTTGTTGACCCAGACGCCGCGGCGGCCGTTGCGTCCGTAGATGACGTTGCGCTGGCCGAAAATCCGGCGGAGGAAAGTGAACACAATGAGGAGGCCGATTCCGAAGGGGAGAAGGATGCCGAAAGGCGTGCCGTCGGTGCCGCGGCGGTCACGATCCGCGACGGTCTGGCCGGTGCCGCGATATTCGCCCTTCACCGCTGCGATCATCGCGCGGGTGCCGGCGGCGATACCGCCGGTGAAATCGCCGGCGCGGAAGAGCGGGGTGATTTCGTTTTCGATGATTTGTTTGGCCAGTGCGTCGGGCAGCGCGCCCTCAAGTCCATAGCCCGTCACGATCCGCATTTTGCGGTCGTCGCGGAAGATGAAGAGGACGGCGCCGTTTTTCCGATCCTTTTGGCCGACACCCCACGATTGAAATACACGCACGGTGTAGTCCTCGATCGACGAGGGCGACTCCAGCTTCGGAAAAATCGCGACGACGATCTGGTTCGAGGTGTCGCGTTCGAACTGCGTCAGCTCCTGGTTGAGCTGCGTCGCGATGTCGCGGCTGACGATGCCTGCGTAGTCGTTGAAGTGATCGCGCGGCGGAGGCGGCATGACCTCGGCGGCGCGACCGAGGCTCGCGACGAAAGCCAGCAGCAGCGCGGCAAAAATGCCGGGGCCGCTGCACTGCCGTCCTCGTGCGATTCGTTTCACGGTTTCGCGGGCGGGGCCTTGCCTCCGAATTCAAATTTCACCTCGGGCGGACGATCCGAACCCGCGGTCGCGGCGAAATAGGGTCGCGGCGAATGGCCGAACATCCCGGCGAAGATTGTGGCGGGAAAACGTTTGATCGCGATGTTGTAGGCTTGGACGGCTTCGTTGAAGCGACCGCGCTCGACGGCGATGCGATTCTCCGTGCCTTCGAGCTGGGCCTGCAAATCGCGGAAGGCCGCCGTGGCCTTCAGATCTGGGTAGCGCTCGGCGACGACGAGCAGGCGCGAAAGCGCGGAGCCGAGCTGGGCCTGCGCGGCCTCGAACTGCTTGAACTGCGCGGGATCCGTCGGAGCGCCGCCCGCGGGGAGTTGCACGCGGCCGACGCTGGCGCGGGCCTCGGTCACTTCGAGCATGGTGGATTTCTCGAAACTGGCCGCGCCCGAGACGGTGTTGACGAGGTTCGGAATCAGATCGGCGCGGCGCTGATAGACGTTTTGCACCTGGGCCCAGGACGCGTCGGTGCCCTGCTGGAGAGTGACGAGACGATTGTAGATGCCGCTCGCCCAGAGGCCGATTCCCAGTGCGAGCACGACGAGGAGAACGATGAAGCCGAGAAGGATTTTCATGATGGCATTTACGAAACACAGCCCGCCGATTCACGCAAGGTGGCAGGCGGTCGAACCGGCGGTGATAGTTGTAATGGACAACCGTTCGCCGAAAAACGCCAGCGGCATGAGACAGGCTTTCGGATTGCGCCGCGGGCGCAGGCGCGCACATTCCGATTACCCCTCCCCATATGAATACTCCGATCTCCGCCCTGTTGGATCGGAAAGGACACAGTGTCTTTTCCGTTTTGCCCACCGTCACCATTTCCGAGGCTGTCGCCGAGATGAACCGGCAGCGCGTCGGTTGCATGCTGGTGATCGACGAGGGTCGTCTCGTCGGCGTCTTCACCGAGCGGGATGTGCTCAAGCGCGTCGTCGGTGCCGGCGTCGATCCGACGCGCACGCGCGTCGCCGAGGTGATGACGTCCAGTGTCATCACCGTTTCACCCGACGCGACCGTTGAGCAAGCAATGGTGATTTTCACCGAGAAGCGCTGCCGGCATCTTCCGGTGATCGAGCAAGGCCGGCTCGTCGGCACGATTTCGATCGGCGACATCACGCGCTGGATGGCGGACTCGTCCCGCGCCGAAGCGGAGCATTTGAAGAACTACATCACGACCGGATTCTCGACCGCGCCGTTCGGCAGCTGACGTGGCGTGCGCCGCTTGAACGAAGTGTGAATTTCGCCGCCCGGCGGGCGTGAGGCGGGCGGCGGCTTGATCCGGGGGCGCGCGCGCGACTAGCTCGCGGCGAATGAACCTCGCCACGGCCCGCCACCACATCCAAGCCACGCTTGAGCGCATGCGCGCGAGCTACTTGCAGCCGGTGTTCAACGAGTGGGCGATTTTGGCTGTGCCTGCGAAGTCGGGCGGCGTTGTTGCCTACAGCGGTCCGCGCCCGGATGAATTTCGCCGCAAGCTGCCCGAGGATGCGGAGCCGCTGCGCGCGATCACGGCGGGGAAAAAATTCACGGAGGGCGACATTGAGTTTGTGCCCGACGCCGCCGACACGCACTACGACGCCTTCATGAAGATCGGCGCGGCGAGCTACCTCGTGCTCAACCACACCGTGAAAACGATGAACGAGATTCGCGCCGATGCGAAGTGGCTGAAGGCGCAGGCGGTGCTGTTCGAGTTGAGCGAGAAATTCCGCGAGGATCCGCTGGCGGCGTAGTTGTAGAACCAGCCGTTGGCCGGTTGAGCCCGGCCAACGTCCGGGCCGACAAAAAACAGACGTTGAAATGGCTTCTGTTTTTCAGCCCAGCAATCCCGCGGCGAGGAACCACGCGTAGGCGGCGAGCAGCGGCCAGCCCATCCAGCGCGGCAGGCCATCGCCGAAGAGGACAAACGCCGCGTGCGTCAGCGTTGTGCCGAATAGGATGAAAATGCCGGTCTCGAAAAATTTCGGCACCGCGATGGGGTGCAGCATCGCAGCGAGGCCGAGGCAGAGCGGAATGCAGATATGGCCGTCGCCGACCTGTGAGGCATAGGCGATGTCGGCGCGGCGGCGCGCGGCGTAGAAAAACGCGAGCAGCGCATTTGGCAGCACCATGAGCCAGCCGCTGAGCCAGCCGAGATTTTTGCCGCTGATGAAGCCGCCTTCCTGCGCGACGATCCAAGTAACGAGCCAGTCGATGCTCGCATAGAGACCATAAGCACCGAGCCCGACGATGAGCAGATCGAGGAAAAACCGCGGACCGAGCCGAACGCGCTGCCGGAGGTTGTGCTTCATCACGTCGAACACTTGTAAGCTCTGCCAAAACAAAAACAGCGCGATAAGCACGGCGCCATCGCTCGCATCGAGCTGACCATCGGCCCCGAGCGCCCACGTGACGCCGGCAAAAAAAAGTCCGGCAGCGAGCGTGAGCAGCAACGAGAGTCGTGTGAGCTGCCGCTCGGTTGCGGCCTTCGCGGATTTTTTCCCGCCGCCGAAACGCAGGCCCCAGAACAGCGCCGGCAAACCGAGGAGCAGCGTGAGATTGGTGACGTTGTTGACGAGACAGTTGGTCAGCACCTCGCGCCCCTGATCTGCGCGCGACGCGACGAGCGCGACGAACACGAGATTTCCCAGCCCCGAGCAATAGGGCATCACGAGCGTCCCCAGCGCCGTGCCCTCCAGCCCGTGATCGAGCATCGCCTCAAGCCGCCAGATCATGAGCAGTGATGACGCGAGGAAGAGCGCGAGGTAAGTCCACGCGCTCGCGTAGCCCGCCGCAGTGATCGCATCCGAAAGCGGATTCACGCGGGCTTCATCACCAAGCTGAAGCGGCCGCCGCTACGCCTTAGCCGCAGTTGCGCACCAAAAATTTCGGAGAGGTTGTGCGAAGTGAGCGTGCGGGGCAGCGGGCCGGCGGCGTGGACGCGGCCGGCGCGGAGGAGCAGCGCGTGGGTGAAGGCCGGGGTGATTTCCTCGACGTGGTGCGTCACGAGCACGAGGGCGGGGGCGTTTTTTTGGCGGGCGAGTTTTTCGAGGAAGCGCAGGAAATTCTCGCGGGCGACGGGGTCGAGTCCGGCGCAGGGCTCGTCGAGGATCAGCAGCCGCGGTCGCGCCATGAGCGCGCGCGCGATTAACACGCGCTGGCGCTCGCCCTGCGAAAGATACGCCCACTCGCGGTCGGCGAGCGCGGCGAGACCGGTGGTGCGGAGCAGGCGGTGGCCGGCCGCGCGGTCCGCGCGCGTGACGCGGTGCCAGAGGTCGAGCTGCGCGTATTTGCCGCTGATCACGGTGTCGAGCGCGACCTCGGAGGGCGGGATGGAAATCGCGAAGGCGCTCGTGACGACGCCAATCTCGAAGCGCAGCTCGCGCCAGTCGCATTCGCCGTAGCGGCGGCCGAGGAGCGAGAGGCCGCCGGCGGTGGGCGAGAGGTAACCGGTGAGCGCCTTGAGCAGCGACGTCTTGCCCGAGCCGTTGGGGCCGAGGATGACCCAGTGCTCGCCGCGCGCGACGCGCCAGCTCACGTCATGCAGGATCGTCGCGCGGCCGCGGGCGACGCGCAGGCCGGAGATTTCGAGGATGGAGCGGGAACTCATGGGCGCGACGTTTCTCGCGGGCGGAATCGCAGCGGTCAACCGCGCGGACTCGCCCGCGCGAAACTTCCGGCTGGATTGCCGCGCGCTGCTGCGCCTCCCTCGGCGCTGGCAAACCCGAAAACTCATGCTGAAAATCTACACGCTCTCCAACTGCGACACGTGCCGCGCCGCGACGAAGTGGCTGCGCGCCCATGCGGTCGCGTTTGAGGAGCGGGCGATTCGCGAGACGCCGCCCTCGCTGGCGGAGCTGCGCACGATGCTGGCGGCGCAGGGCGGAGAGCTGTGGAAACTGTTCAACACCTCGGGCCGTGATTACCGCGAGCAGAAGCTCGGCGAAAAACTCCCCGCGCTCACACCGGCCGCCGCGCTCGCGTTACTCGGGGCCAATGGCAATCTCGTGAAGCGCCCGTTTCTCGTCGGCGAAGGCGTGGCACTGGTAGGGTTTGACGAGGCGCGATGGCGTGCGAGTGTCCTCCGCCCATGAACGCTTCTCCTTTCTCAGCCGCCACGCACGAAGTCGTGCGCTGGCTCGCACAGCACACGGGCTTCCCGGCCCGGCGGCTGCCGGCGAACGCCGAGGCGCTCGTGTGCGTCGCGGCGATTGCCGCGGCGGACGAGGCGCAGGCGCGGCAGCGCTTCCTGATTCAACCGCGCGATCCGGCGCAAACCTCGGCGCAGCGGGCGCACGGGTTGCGCCGCGCGCAGGTCCACTTCAAGTGCGACAACAGCGCGAAAGTGTGACGCGGCGAAACTGGTTGTAACTTTTCCGCCCCGCCGGGGTTCTCGGATTCATGCTGCTCCCCATGAAACCAACCCGCCTCCTTCGTTTCCTCCTCGCGGCCGGCTTCGTGCCGGCCTTCGCCGTCTCCGCCCACGCCAAGATCGAGCGCGTGGTTGAAAAAACCTTTTCGGTCGCAGGCGCCGGCACGCTGCGGGTCGAGACACACGGGGGTGCCATCCGCGTCGCGCCCGGCACCGATGGCACGGTGCGCGTGACGGCGAAGCAGCGCATCAACGCCTCGACCGAGGCGCAGGCGGACGAGCTGTTGAAAAAACTCGAGTTCACCATCGAGCAGACGGGCAACGACGTGAGCGTGGTGTCGCGCTACGAGCGCCGCTGGTCCGGCTTCAGCCTCGGCTCGTGGCCGCCGGTGCAGATCGATTTTGTGATCACAGTGCCGGCCGGATTTGCCAGCGACCTGAACACGTCCGGCGGCGGCATCACGGTTGGAAATTTGGACGGGAAAGCGCTGCTGCGCACCTCGGGCGGGCCGATCAAGCTCGCGAAGATGGGCGGCGCGGTGAACGCGCACACCTCGGGCGGCAGCATCGAGCTCGACGAGGCGCGCGGCGCCGTCGAATTGAAAACCTCCGGCGGCAACATCTCGGTCGGTCGCGTGGCCGGCCCGGCCGATCTCGCGACCTCCGGCGGCAGCATCAAGGTCGAGTCAGTGGCCGGGCGGCTGCGCGCGCACACGAGCGGCGGGAGCGTCCGCGCGAATATCGCGGGTCCGCTCACGGACGAGTGTTCGCTCAGCACCTCGGGCGGCAGCGTGCGCGTGACCGTGGACAAGGCCGCGGCGTTCCAACTCGACGCCTCGACCAGCGGCGGCGTCGTCGATGCCGAAGGACTCACGATCACGCTGGAAAAATCGAACCGCGACCGCAGCCGGCTGGCCGGCGCGGTGAACAGCGGCGGGCCACTGCTCAAGCTGCGTTCCAGCGGCGGCGGGATCAGCGTGCGTGGCGGTTGATCGGCGTCATCGGAACGCAGGCCGTGCGACGGCCGCCGGCCTCACGCGGTTCCGGTGGTCGCGCTACGCCGGCTCTGGTTGAGGCGGAGCGCCCAGCCGATGAGTGCGAGCAGAAGCGCCACCGTCACCATCAGTGTGAGCGCCTGCTCAAAACCGATCACGACGAGCCAGAGGGGTTGCAATGCCGCGCGGCCGTGCCCGACCCATTCGCCCAGATGCGCGGTGGCACACGCGGTCCACAGCAGTAGAAGCGTCAGGGCCAGCCAGCGGCGCGCCACCGGGGCGTGACCCGGATCGGACAATTGATGCAGCCAAAGCCGGGCCGGGAGCAACAGCAGCACGGCGCGATACGAAAAATTCGAGTTCACGAAGTAGCAGAACACCCAGCACGACGCGCCCGCCACGAAGGCAAACGCCGTGCCGCCCCGCAGCGGCACCGTGGTCCAGAGGGCGCGCCACCGCGGGATCAGGGCGATTCCCCCCAAGGCGAGTCCCGCCCCGAGGCCGAGAACCAACGGCCACTTGAGGGCGGGAATATTTTGCACGAGGTGCGCGAGGACCTTGAAGCCATAGGTGAAAACCGAAATCTCCCGCGGGGCCAGCGCCAGCACGCGCGCATAGTCGGCCTGATACCACCAAGCCACGAGCGCGCACGCCGCCACGCCACCCGTGAGTGCCGCCAGCGCGGGGCCGCGCTGACGAGTCGCGGATGGCAGTGCCGCCAAGGCGGCGGCCGGATAAATTTTCAAGGCCGCGGCCAGCCACACCATGCCCGTGGCGGCCCACACTCCCTGACGCGGAAAACGCGCCACCAGCCACGCCGTGGCGGCCAGCAGTAGGAAGACAACGAGATCATTGTTGGCGCGTTCCAAGCCGAGCAGCACGGGCGGAGACAGCAGCAACGCCACCGCCAGGGCCGCTTGTCGCCACGTGCGGGGTGCGAGCACGGTTGCGGCCGTGGCGATGAACACCCCGGCCAACAAGGCGCCCATCCACCGATGGTCCGCCACGGTGAAACCCAGTTTTCCCAACCAGAGCCACCACGGGCCGTAAACATGAGGGCGGCCGAACGGATCGAAGGGATTGGGCGTCGCATAGACGTCCGCCCCGGCCTGCTGTGCGTCGGCGGCTGCGAGGATGGCGAGCCAGTCTGAAAAATGCGGCTGCAGCGGAAGGACACCGAGCGCGGACCAAAGCCGCTCATCCAAAAGTAAGGCCGCGAATGCCAGCAGCACCGCGCCGGCGGTGAGAGCGGGCCAGCGCCAAGCGCAGCGTGGCGCCGCCGCCGGCATCGGCGGCAAAGGCGTGGGGCGTGCAACAGAATCGGCGGCTTGGTCCACCGCGCAGGTGTCGTTGTCCGGGCGTGGTGCGGCAAGAGATTTGTGCCGCCGGCGCCACGCCATCGGCGTGGTTGGTGAACCCAGAACGATGCAGGCTAAATTGGCGGGTGAGATCCGCTCGGCGAAATCCGGAAGCTCGGCTATCGACGGAATAGATTTCGTGCGTTTCCTTGGATCGAAATGACGACTGAAGCGATCACGGCGGAACTGGTGACACGGGTGCAACGCGCGCACACGCTCGGCACCGTGGGCGAGCTGCTCGGTTGGGATGAGCAGGTGAATCTCCCGCCCGGCGCGGCCGAGCAGCGCGCGGGCCAGCACGCGGCGCTTGCCGAAGTGCAGCACGCCGCCGCGAGCGATCCGCGTATCGGCGAACTGCTCGCGTTATTGCAGGCGCGCGACGCGCTGCTCACTCCCGATCAGCGTGCGATCGTGGCGCACGCCCGCCGCGATTATGATCGGGCGACGAAGCTGCCGGCGGATTTTGTGCGGGAAAAAGCGGGGCAGGGCAGTCGCGGCTACCATGCGTGGGCGCGGGCGAAGGCGGCGGACGATTTCGGCGGCTATGCGCCGGTGCTGGAGAAAAATCTGGAGCTGGCGAAACGCGAGGCCGGCTACCTCGGCTGGAGCGGGCGCGAGTATGACTACATGCTCGACAAGCACGACCCCGGCCTGACGACAGCGGCGACCGAGAAATTATTTTCCGAACTGAAACGCGACCTCGTGCCGCTCGTGCGCGCGATCGTGGCCTCGCCGCGCGCGGCACAGGCGCGGGAGGCGGCGGCGAAGTTGCGGGGCTTTCCCGTGGAGGCGCAGCGGACGTTTCTGCGCGAAGTCACGGCGGCGCTCGGCTTCGACTACGCGCGCGGGCGCATCGATGTGTCGCTGCATCCGTTTTGTTCGGGCACGGGCAGCGATGTGCGGATGACGACGCGGTTCAACGTCGACCAGCCGCTCGACGCGCTCTTCAGCTCGATCCACGAGACGGGTCACGGGCTCTACGAGCAGGGCCTGCCGGTGGCACAGCTCGGCACGGCGCTCGGGATTCACGCGGGCATGGCGATGCATGAGTCCCAGAGCCGGCTCTGGGAAAACCAAGTCGCGCGCAGCCGCGCATTCTGGCGTCACTTCGAGCCCCGCTGGCGCGAATTGTTTCCGGTGCAGACCGCCGGGGTGAACTCAGAGGAACTCTATCTCGCGGTAAACGCCGTCGAGCCGACGCTCATCCGCGTCGATGCCGACGAGGTGACCTACAACCTCCACATCGTGCTGCGCTTCGAGCTGGAGCAGAAACTCTTCACGGGAGAACTCGCCGTGCGCGATTTGCCCGCCGCATGGGGCGCGGCGTCGCGCGAGCTGGTCGGACTCGAGCCGGCGACGGACCGCGAGGGCGTGTTGCAGGACGTGCATTGGAGCGACGGCTCCTTCGGTTACTTTCCGAGCTACTGTCTCGGCAACATGATCGCGGCGCAGCTCTGGGCGTGCGTGCAGCGGGAGCGGCCGGAGGTGGAGGAGGATTTTGCGCGGGGCGATTTTGCGTGGCTGCTCGGCTGGTTGCGCGGAAACATCCACACGCAGGGCCGGCGTTTCAGTGCGTTGGAGCTGGTGCAACGCATCACCGGCGAGCCGCTGTCGCCGCGCCACCTGGTGGCCTATCTCCGCGAGCGCTACGGGGCGCTGTATCTCGGGTAATTGTCATTGCGAGGAGCGCAGCGACGAAGCAATCCAGCTGGATCGCCACACTGGCACCGCCGGCTCGCGATGACACTCCATGGGCCTCATCGACACGCACACGCATCTCGAATCCTTCGCCCGCCACGGCACGCTCGCAGGCGCGCTGACGCGCGCGCACGCGGCGGGTGTCGACGCGATGATCACGATTGGGACCGCGCCGGACGATTGGTCGCTCTATCGCGGACTCGCCGAGGCGCACGCGGCGGATGGTTTCGTGCGGCACACGGTGGGACTGCATCCGTGTTCGGTCGATGCGGAGTGGGAGAGCGCGGTCGCGCAGATCGAGGCGTGCTGGAGTGATGCCGTGGATGAAAGCAGGGCGGGTCGGAGACCCGCCCTACCTGTCGCACTCGGCGAGTGCGGGCTCGATCGGTTTCATCTGCCGAAGGACGCGGCGGAGGCGGAGAAAATTTTTGCATGGCAACGCGCGGCGTTTGCCGCACAGCTCGCGATCGCGAAGCGGCTGGGCTGCCCGGTGGTGGTGCATTCGCGCGGGGCGTTTGCGGAGTGCGTGGTGATGATTGATGCGAGCGGCGTCGATTGGGCGCGCGTGGTGTTTCACTGTTTCACCGAGGGCGTGGCCGAGATGGCGGAACTGACGCGGCGCGGGGGCTTCGGGTCTTTCACCGGGATTCTGACCTACAAGACCGCGGAGAACATCCAGACCGCGGCGAAGGCGCAGGGGCTCGCGCGCTTCATGCTCGAGACCGACGCGCCCTACCTGACGCCGATGCCGCACCGCGGGAAACCGAACGAACCGGCCCTCGTGCGGCACACGGCGGAGTTCGCGGCGCGGGAAGTGTTCGGCGTCAGCGCGGAGGAACTGGCGCGCGTGAGCAGCGAGAATGCGCGGAGATTTTTCGGACTCTGAATCGCCCACGGAACACACGGAAGACACGAAAAAATAAGAAAACAAAAAAGGCGACCGCGACGGCCGCCTTCCTTCCGTGTATTCCGTGTGTTCCGTGGGCGGTTCTTCTACGCTTCGTCGAACTTCCGCGCGAAGAGCGCCTCGATTTCGGTGAGCATGGCCTCGGCGTCGGCGCCGGTGGCGATGAACTTCACCTTCGAGCCCTTGCCGGCGGCGAGCATCATCAGGCCCATGATACTTTTGCCGTTCACCTGCTCCTCGTCCTTTTCGACGAACACCTCGGCCTTAAATTTGTTCGTGATGCGCACGACCATGGCGGCCGGGCGGGCGTGAATGCCCATCTTGTTTTGCACGACGAGCTCCCGGGTCAGGGCTCCACTGGCAGCGGCGGCGGCGGTTTTGTTCATGGGTGCGGCGAGACGGGGCAAAATCGGGCCGTGGCGGCGGCTTGCAACCCAAAAACCCGGCTCCAGTCTGCGCCGCGATGGCCCACACCGCGATCATCGTTCCCTGCCGGCTCGAATCGACGCGCTTTCCGCGCAAGTTGCTCCACCCGATCCGGGGCAAGCCTTTGCTGCTGTGGGTGGCGGAACGCATCGCGCGCGAGGCCCCGGAATTTCCCCTGCACTTCGCCGTCGACCACGCGCTGCTCCGCGACTGCGTGACCGGCGCGGGCTTCCGCGCGATTATGACCAGCGAGTCGCACCAGAGCGGCACTGATCGGATCGCGGAGGCCAACCGGAGCGTGCAGGCCGACTACATCATCAACGTGCAGGCCGACGAGCCGCGCGTCACCGGCGCGCAAATCCGCGCCCTGGCGAAAATGATTTTGGGTCCGGTGCCAATGGCCACGCTCGCGACGCCGTTCCGGCGCATCGTCGATTTCTACAATCCAAACCAGGTGAAAGTCGTGGTGCGGCGCGACGGGCGCGCGCTGTATTTTTCGCGTTCGCGGCTGCCTTTCTCCCGCGACCTCGGGCTCACGATCGACGATGCCTGGCTCGCAGCCAACCCCTGCCTCAAGCACCTCGGGCTCTACGCGTATCACGCGGACCTGCTGGAGAAGTTCGTCGCGCTGTCGCCGGGTCGCTACGAGCAAATCGAAAAACTCGAGCAACTGCGTGCGCTGGAAAACGGCTTCGACATCATGGTCGGGGAAACCAGCGACCCCGGCATAGGCGTGGACACGCCGCAGGATGCGGTGAAGTTCGAGCAGGCGCTGGGGTAGGGCGGGCTTCAGCCCGCCTTTTCCCACGGTTAGTTTTTCGATCGAAGGCGGGCTGAAGCCCGCCCTACCTCAAATCTTTCCCGCTTTGCGCGCCTCGACCATCCGGTAAAAATCGACGAAGAGCGGGTCGGCGGCGTTCGGGCCGGGGGCGGCCTCGGGGTGGTATTGCACGCAGAACACGGGGAGCTTCGTGTGGCGCAGGCCCTCGACGGTCTGGTCGTTGAGATTGATCTCGGTGACCTTCGCGCCGCGGCCCTCGAGGGATTTCGGGTCGGTGGCGAAGCCGTGGTTCTGGGCGGTGATGGAGACCTTGCCGGTCTCGAGGTTTTTCACCGGCTGGTTGCCGCCGCGGTGGCCGAACTTGAGCTTGAAGGTCGTGCCGCCGAGCGCGTGCGTGATCATCTGGTGGCCGAGGCAGATGCCGAAGATCGGGAAATCCGGCAGCAGGCCGGTGACCGTCTGATGGATGTACGGGAGCGCGGCGGGGTCGCCGGGGCCGTTGGAGAGGAACACGGCGTCGGGCTTGTGCTCGCGGACCTGCTCATGCGTGGCAGTGGCGGGGAAGACCTGCACCTCGAAACCATGGTGCACGAGTTTCCGGTAGATGCTGTGCTTGGCGCCGTAATCAAACGCGGCCACGCGGAATTTTTTCGCGGGCACGCCCGGGGCGTTCATCGTCGTGCCGACGGGCAGGTAGGGCGTGTTGAAGCGCGTGGCATCGTCGAGGCGCCAGAGGTAGGGTTCCTTGCAGGTGACGTCCTTCACGTAGTCGGCGCCGGCCATGTCGCGCCAGGCGCAGGCGCGCTGGACGGCTTCCGCATCGCTGAGGGAGAGGGTGCTGAGGCAGCACTTCATCGCGCCGTCCACGCGGAGTTTTTTCGTGAGCGCGCGGGTGTCCACCTCGCTGATGCCGGGGATGCCGTATTTGCGGAGGTAGTCACCGAGCGACTCCGAGCTGCGCCAGTTGCTGACGACGGGGGAGAGTTCGCGGACGACGAAGCCGGAGCACTTGGGCACGGCGGCCTCGGTGTCGGCGGCGGTCACGCCATAGTTGCCGATCTGGACGGCGGTCATCGTCACGATCTGGCCGAAGTAGGAGGGATCGGTGAGGATCTCCTGGTAGCCGGTCATGGACGTATTGAAGACGCACTCGCCGGCGATGGTGGCGTCGGCGCCAAAGGCGAGGCCCCGGAAAATCGAACCATCCTCGAGTGCAAGAATTGCGGGCTTCGGCGTGGACATTAAAGCCTGACGAAAAGGTGTCGCATGGGGTCTGCCAAGGGCAAACCACGGGGTTTAAGGCAATATTACCCCGCTATTTGACAGGACTGGGTGGCCCCCTTACCAGTTAACTCCTTACCCATGCCCTACACCGAAGACCGCGCCGTCTGGTTCGAAGGCCAGGGGCTATGGCAGCACGTCCCGGCGAGCGACTGGCAGGACTGGGTTTGGCAGCTCAAGAACCGGATCACCACGGTCGCGCAGCTGGAGCAGTTCATGACGCTGACGCCGGACGAGAAAGCCGGGTGTTATTTCGCCGACAAGAAGCTCTCGCTGGCGATCACGCCGTATTTTTTCAACCTGATCGACCGCAACGACCCGGATTGCCCGCTCCGCAAGCAGGTGATCCCGCGGGGCGGCGAGACGCAGCTGTCGGCCGAGGAACAGCTCGATTCGCTGGGTGAGGACGAGCATTCGCCGGTCCCCGGGCTCGTGCACCGCTATCCGGACCGCGTGCTGTTCCTGGTGACGGACCGGTGCGCGTCGTACTGCCGCTACTGCACGCGCAGCCGCCTGGTTTCGAACGCACAGGACTACAATTTCCATCCGGAATACGAGCAGGCGCTCCGTTACATCGAGGGCCATCCCGAGGTCCGCGACGTGTTGCTGTCGGGCGGCGACCCGTTGCTGCTCTCGGACAAGAAGCTCGAGCACCTGATCAGCCGCCTGCGGGCGATCAAGCACGTGGAGTTCATCCGCATCGGCTCGCGCATCCCGGTGTTCCTGCCGCAGCGGATCACGCCTGAGCTCTGCGACATTTTAAAAAAGTACGGCCCGATCTGGATGAGCATCCACGTGAATCACCCGAAAGAGTGCACGGCGGAGCTCAAGGCCGCGTGCGAGCGGTTGTCATTTGCGGGCGTGCCGCTGGGCAACCAGAGCGTGCTGCTCAAGGGCGTGAACGATGATGCGGACGTGATGA
>JANXSC010000561.1 GCA_025352845.1 Opitutaceae bacterium | reverse complement strand
CAGTGACATGGGGTGCTCCAAAGATAAAATATACAGTGATGTAATTATAAGGTTATAGCGTAAATGTATAGTCGGAAAAGCCTAAAATAGTATTAACAGGTGAGCAACAGGGTAGCCATCATGAACATGTCATTGCTGATGCTACCGATGGGAATACACTGCCTGCGTTCGCTACGGAAGAACCTGTTCCGGTAGAACCGCCAAAAACCCACAGTTTTGACCCGTTCGACCAGATACAACAGGCACAGGCGGCAGTTTCTGACGCGCCTTCTAAAAAAGGCTGGTGGCAGAAAATGATCGAGCTGGATGACTAGTGGACTGAACGATGGGCAGCAAAGGTGCGCAGTACTTGTTACACGTTGACGCCACGCCCAGGAGCAGCGGATGAGGTGAGCGTGACGTTGGGCCCGGCGATGCGCGCGAGCTCCTGCGCCGCGGTGATTTCGCCGGGCGAGGCGTTGGGGGAGTGAAAGACCGCGCGAAGCGAAAGCGACGTCATGACGTGGAGATAAAGAGTCCGCCGACCTTCGGCGCTCCATGCTCTGAGTCAAAATGAACGTTTCTGAAAAAGCTGCGGAGTGAGGCGAAGAGATTCTATTGGGGACGCGGCGCCCTCGCCGCGTCCCCAACAAAATTCCCGCACTGCGTCCGCTCGCTCGGCGTTACCGCCCGAGGTATAAATCGCGGCCGCGCACGAGCGCCTCCATCTTCCGGTCGGCGATCGAGCGTTTGAGCATCCAAAAGCCGCAGTCGGGGTGGACCCAGCGCACGCGGCCGGGGCCGACTTTCTTTTCCACGGCCTCGATGCGGGCGGCGACTTCGTCAGCGGTCTCGATATGGTTCACCTTGATGTCGATCACGCCGACGCCGAGGGTGATTTTCTTGTCGATGTGCTTGAGCGCATCGAGGTCGGCCTTCGGGCGGTGCGCGAGTTCGAGCACGAGGTGATCGGTGTGGAGCGCGTTGAGGAAGGAGAGGAGTTTTTGCCAGTTGCCCTTCTGGATGGTCTGGCCGCCGTAGTTACCGAAGCAGAAATGCACGGCGCGCTCCGTGTTCTTGTCGATGGCGTCGAGCACGAGGTTCATCGAGGCGGCGGCGAGCGGACCGTCGGCGGGATTGCCGGGGATGTTGGCTTCGTCGACTTGCACGCATTGCGTCGGGAGTCCGGGCATCTGCGCGGCGAGGACTTCGCCGAGCGCCATCGTGAGCGCGTCGAAATCGCGGTAGTGATGGTCGAGCAGCGTGCGTGCGAGCATGTAGGGACTCGTGACGGTGAACTTGAATGCGCCGCCCGCGACGGACGCCGCGCGCTGGCAGTCGGCGAGGAGATTGAGCGAGCCTTCGCCGAGCGCGCCGGTGACGACTCCCGCGGGTTTGCGCCGGAAACCCATCGGATGGTGGCGCGAAAATTCATCGGTGACTGAGCGGCCCACGACCGACGAGATGCCCGCCATCGGGCGTATGAAGTATTCGATCATGCCGTTGGTGTCGGGGTGATTGACGTCAAAGCGGTAAATCTCGCCGTCCGTCGGCAGATCGATGCCGGCCTGGCGCTGGATATCGAAAACGACGCGCGTCGCGTCGATCACCGCCTGCTCGCTCGGGAGCGCGGCGAGCCAGTCGGGCACCGGATAGGAACCGACGGTGGTGGTGAGAATGCGAGGGGACTTAGGGAGCTTGGGATTGGGCATGGAAAATAGGGATTAGAGGTTTGCTGGAAACAAAGGTGAACCATGAACAGCCCGGACTTGGCACGACTAAAAGACACATTGGGCGCATCTGCCGAAACGCGTGCTGCTGCCGCACTGGCAGACTTCTGTGAGAGGGGCGTGTTGACCTGAAGGCCGGCATTGCGGAGCTTGTAGCGTCATGAGCACGGTGAGTGTCAGTCGGGATGTCATCCGCTGGGCGCGGAAGCGCGCCGGGTTGGACGTGGCTGCACTCGTGGATCACTTTCCGAAATACGAGTTGTGGGAAGCGGGTGACGCCGCCCCGACACTTCGACAACTCGAAAATTTGGCGCGACGCACGTGGACGCCGTTGGGTTATTTTTTCCTGCCGGAACCGCCGGACGAAAAACTGCCCGTGCCTGATTTTCGCACGGTCAAGGACCGCGGGGTGCAGCGTCCTAGCCCCAATCTGATGGAGACGATCCAGATGATGCAGCGTCGTCAGGATTGGCTGCGCGATTATTTGCGCGACGATGGGCATCTGCCGCTGGAGTTTTTTGCCTCAGCCAAGGTCGGCGCCGATCCCGTGGCCATTACCGTTTTGATCCGCCAGAAATTGGAACTGTCCGTCGATTGGGCGCAAAAATACTCGACGTGGAGTGACGCGTTGCGGGGTTTGCGGCGCGCGATCGAAGCCGCAGGTGTCGTAGTCGTCATAAATGGCGTGGTGGGCAACAGCACGCGACGCAAACTCGACCCGGGCGAGTTTCGCGGCTTCGTGCTGCCCGACGCGCTGGCCCCACTGATCTTTGTTAATGGCGCCGATGCCAAGGCTGCCCAAATGTTCACGCTGGCGCACGAATTAGCTCATCTTTGGCTCGGAGAGGGAGGCGTATTTGGCTTAGACGCAATGCAGCCAGCTGACGACGCGGTAGAGCGCTGGTGCAATCAGGTCGCAGCCGAGTTTCTCGTGCCAACTGAGGAGATCACGAAGATTTGGGCCAGTGCGGAACGAATGGATGAGCCATTTCAGTTCTTGGCTCGGCGTTTCAAAGTCAGCCCGCTGGTGGCCGCACGGCGTGCGCTGGACCTTAGATTCATCACGCGTGACAGCTTTTTTTCGTTTTACCGGCACTATCTGGATGATGATCGCCGGTATGCGGAGCGTCGTCCGTCGGGTGGCGATTTTTATCTGACGCAGGAAGTGCGCATCGGAAGGCGATTTGGGGTAGCCGTCGTTCGGGCCGCCAGAGAAGGCCGATTGCTGTTTCAGGATGCCTATCGGTTGACCGGGTTGTATGGCGCCACATTCGACCACTACGCGAAGGGACTCGAAGGAAAGGACGCCCCGTGAGTAGTCCGCGCAGCTTCCTTTTCGATGCTAATGCGTTCATTGAGGCCAAACGGCGATACTATGCGTTCGATATTTGTCCGGGATATTGGGACGCACTGCTCGCGTTGCACGCACAGCACCGGCTCCTGAGCATCGATCACGTCGGAGCCGAGCTACTTAAGGGAAACGACGATCTGAAAGCGTGGGCGTCGAAGGCACCGGCAACTCTGTTTGCCGATTCGGGTAGCGGTGATGTTATCTCGGTATTTGCTCAACTTCAGACGTGGGCGGCCGGTCAGCCGCAATTTCTTCCGCAAGCGAAAGCCGATTTTGCAGCCAAAGCCGACGCGTGGTTGATCGCATATGCTAAAGCGAAAGGTCTCGTGCTGGTCACACACGAGGAATTCGCGGCCGACGCGAGGAAGAAGGTTCCGATGCCAAACGTTTGTAAGGCGTTTCAGGTGGAGCATGTGAACACATTCGACGCGTTGCGTGAGATGGGGATTAGATTCACGTGGGAATAGTGGGCAGGTTTCGTTGCCGCCATCTACCCCAGAGACATTGCAGTCCTCGACGTGTCCTGCGCAACGCTCTTCCCTATGCCGGAGTTTAAGCCAGCAGCTTCGTAATCACGTTGCCGTGCACGTCGGTCAGCCGGAAGTCGCGGCCTTGAAAACGGAAGGTGAGTTTTTTGTGGTCGATGCCGAGCAGGTGGAGAATCGTCGCGTGGATGTCGTGCACGTGCGCGCGGTCGGCGGTCGGGCTGAAGCCGAGTTCGTCGGTTTCGCCGATGCTGGCGCCGGCCT
>JANXSC010000500.1 GCA_025352845.1 Opitutaceae bacterium | reverse complement strand
ACCCGCGCGGATCTGGTGACGACGCTCGTGGATCAGACGGGCTTCACTCAAGCGGTGAACATGCTGGCCGCGTATTACGTCCTGATGGGCCAGTGGCCCACGCCGTCGAACTACGCGAGCCTCCTTACGACCGCCCGTAACCAAGGGCTTGCCGCGACCGTCGGCGCGGCGAATCAGGGGCAGGGCACCATCCTCGGCTCCAACGAGTATTTCGCGAAATACGGCGTCGTGCCCACCACACAATTGCTCGACAACCCCGCGAGTTTGATTCCGGCGGAGACCTTCCTCAACCGGCTCTATCTGGCGGCCGGCCTTGGCTCGCCCTCGGCGCTCAACCGCGTGCAGTTCCGCAGCAACAACGTGCTCAATGCCACCACCGGCCGCGGCTACGCCGTGATCGGACTGCAGGCCTGTCTCGCCGAGTTCATCACCAACACGAACTCGACGAACGACGCGCTCTTCGACCAGGCCCGCGCCGCCGCGCTCTATTACCAGCTCGACCGCCCGCCCGTCACCGTCACCTCGGATCAAATCGCCACGCGCGTGGCCGCGCTCACGCAGATCGGCACCGCGGCCGTGCGGAATTTCGCCGGCACCGCGGCCGACCGCCTCGTGGCGTTCGCGCGGCCCGTGGCCGATGCCACGTTGAAGGACATCCTCTACGGCTACCGCTACGTCACGATCACGAAGAACCCGCAGTCCTACACCGTTTCTCCGCGCTCCGGGGTGCTCTTCAGCGTCGAGGCCCAGGGCGCCCCGCCGCTGTCCTACCAATGGCTCCTCAACGGCGCGCCGATCGCCAACGCGACCAACGCGATCCTCAGCCTCGCCAACGTCAACACCACGAGTGTCGGCACCTACACCGTCTCGATCACCAGCTCCGTCGCCACCGCCACAAGCGATCCGGCGACGCTCACGCTGTCGAACACGCCGACGCGCCTCGCGAATATCTCCACCCGGGGCCCGACCACCGGGGCCGGAGCCAACCTGCTCATCGGCGGCTTCGTCGTCCAGGGTGCCAACGCCACGCAGACGCGCCAGATGCTCATCCGCGTCGTCGGCCCGACGCTCGGAGCCGCGCCGTTTAACGTCCCCGGCGTGCTCGCGAACCCGCGCCTCGAAGTTTACGCCGGCAACAACCAGACCCCGGTGCTGATCAACGACGACTGGGGCACGCAGACCGGCGGCGCGGCGCAGGTCACAGCGATTCAGCAGGCGATCCAGCGCGCCGGGGCGTTTGCCTTTATCGGCCCGAATTCCAACGACGCCGCGGTGCTCGCGACGCTCCCGCCCGGGAACTATACGATTCAGGCCAAGGCTCCGCTCAACAATCTCGGCGCGACCGGCGTGGTCCTCATCGAGGTTTACGATGTCACGCCCGGCGGCGCCGCCGGCCCCAAGGCCGCCAACGTCTCCACGCGCGGCTCGGTCGGCACGGGGGCCAACGTCCTCATCGCGGGCTTTGTCATCAACGGGGCGAACTCGCGCCGCATGCTCATCCGCGGTGCGGGCCCGACGCTCACCGGCTTCGGTGTGCCGGGCGTGCTGGCAGACCCGCAGCTCTCGCTCGCCGATCAAGTCACCGGCACGGTTATCCGCACCAATGACGACTGGGCCTCGGGCGCCGACGCCGGCATCATCGCGCAGGCCGCGATTGCCGCCGGTGCCTTCCCGTTTGCCAACGGCGGCAAGGATGCCGCGATGATCGTGATGCTCGCGCCCGGTGCCTACACCGTCACGCTCAGCGGCGTGAACAGCGGCACCGGCGTGGGCCTCGTCGAAGTTTACGACGTCGATCCGTAAGGGAAGTCAGCGTTGTAGGCCGACCCGCCCTACACTCCGCAAAGTAGCACGGGCAGCCTGCCCGTGCTGGGGTGGATCACCGCGGTCAGGCTGACCGCGCTACGCCCGGCGTCAGCTTCGCGGCAGGAAAGTGACCTGCGCCCGACGTCTTTTCCGCCCAGCAAAGAGTCTCGTCCCGTCGCGCGAAAATGTCAGCGTCACGTGCTATGCGTTTCCTCTTCCTGCCCCTTTTCTTGGCGAGCGCGCTCCTCGCGCGCGCCGCGACCGCGCCCGCTTCTTTCGATGTCGTGATCTACGGCGGCACCTCATCCGGCATCGCCGCGGCGGTTCAGGCTGCGCGCATGGGCAAGACCGCCGTGCTCATCGAGCCCACCCAGTTTCTCGGCGGCCTCACGACCGGGGGACTCGGCGCGACCGACATCGGCAACAAGCGCGCCATCGGTGGCATCTCGCGCGAGTTCTACGGCCGCGTGTGGCAACATTACCAGAAGCCCGGGAGCTGGACGCGCCAGTCGCGCGCCGACTACTTCGACCGGCGCAACAAGACCACCGGGGCCGATGAGCAAACCATGTGGACTTTCGAGCCGCACGTCGCGACGCAGATTTACGACGCGATGCTGCGCGAAGTCGCCGCCAAGGTGGCGGTCGTCCGCGGCGAGCGCCTCGATCTCGCGCCGGGCCGGGGCGTGATCAAGGACGGCGCGCGCATCGTGCGCATCGTGATGGAGAGCGGCCGCGCGTTCGAGGGCCGCATGTTCATCGACACGACCTACGAGGGCGATCTGCTCGCGAAGGCCGGCGTGAGCTACCACGTCGGCCGCGAGGCCAACGCCGTTTACGGCGAGACGATCAACGGCGTGCAGACGGCGCACACCGTCAGCCATCAGTTCACCAAGCAGGTCGATCCCCATGTGAAGCCCGGCGATCCGAAGAGCGGGCTGCTACCCGGCATCGAGAAGGATGGCGCGGGCGTGGAGTTCTCCGGCGACCGGAAAGTGCAGGCCTACAATTTTCGGATGACCACGACCGACGATCCGGCGAACCGGCGGGCGTGGGAAAAGCCGGCGAATTACGACCCCGCGTGGTTTGAACTCGTGCTGCGCAATTGCGAAGCCGGCGACGAGCGCGTGCCGTGGAATCCCGTGTGGATGCCCAACCGCAAGACCGACACGAATAATAATTTCGCGATCAGCACCGACTTCATTGGGCAAAACTGGGCCTACCCCGAGGCCGACTATGCCACGCGCGCGAAGATCGTGGAGGCGCACGTTGACTGGCAGCAGGGCTTGATGTGGACGCTCGCGAACAACCCGCGCGTGCCGGAAAAAATCCGCGCGGAGTTTCAGCGCCTCGGTCTCGCGAAGGATGAGTTTACGGAGAACGACAACTGGCCGCGCCAGCTCTACGTCCGCGAGGCGCGCCGCATGATCAGCGACTACGTGATGACGGAGAAAAACTGCACGCGCGCGGAGGTCGTCCCCGACAGCGTCGGCATGGGCGCCTACAACATGGATTCGCACAACATCCAGCGCTACGTGACCGCCGAGGGTTTTGTGCGCAATGAGGGCGACGTGCAGGTGCGCGTCCGCCCCTATCCGATCAGCTTTCGCAGCCTGCGGCCGCGCGCGAGCGAGTGCACCAACCTGCTCGCGCCGACGTGCCTGAGCTCCTCGCACATCGCGTTTGGCAGCATCCGCATGGAGCCCGTCTTCATGGTGCTCGGCCAGAGCGCCGCGACCGCCGCCGCCCACGCGATCGACCAGCGCACCACGATCCAGAATGTCGACGCCTCGATACTGAAGGCGCGACTGACGCAGGATGGCCAGATGCTCGACTTCGACAGCGAGCCGCTGCCGCCGCGCAGTGCGGTGCGCAACGTGAAGCCCCCGGGCATCGTGGTCGACGACGCGGAGGCGCAGTTGAAAGGTTTCCATTCGGCCAGCACGGCGAGCAGCGCCTTCGTCGCGCACGGCTACCTCCACGACGGCAATGCGAACAAGGGCGAGCAAACCGCGCGCTTCACGCCCGACCTCCCGAGGGAGGCGCGCTACGCCGTCGCGATCGCGTATCCCTTCAACGCCAATCGCGCGTCCAACGTCCCGGTCACGATCCACCACGCCGACGGCGAAACCAAGATCACGCTCGACCAAAAGAAAAAACCCGCGGTGGACGATCTGCTCCAGCCGGTCGGCACGTTTCGATTTGAGAAGGGGAAGGGCGGCTACGTGGAAATTTCCAACGCCGGCACCAACGGTTTTGTGGTGATCGACGCCGTGCAGTGGGTCGAGGCGAAGCCGTGAGGCTTATTTTCACCGCGAACCCACGGGTGGGACGCCCGTGCCACGTGGCATGGGCGTCCCGCCCATGTCCGGAGAAATTCAAAAACAAAGGACGGCGGTATGTGAATCACTTCAACTTCGCGAGCGCATCCGTCGCCTGCTTGTTGCCCGGGTCGAGTTTGAGCGCCGCCTGATAGGCGGTGCGAGCTTCGGCCGGGTGTTGCAATTTTTCCTCCAGGTTGCCGATGCGCTGCCAGACGTTGCTCTGCGACGGGGAGGCGGGCGTGGGCGGAGCGATCTTGAGGCACTCGCGCAGGCGGGCGAGGCCGCGCTCGAGATTTTGCCCGCTGATCGCGGCGGTGCGGCCGTATTGGTAGAGCGCGATGTAGTTGGCGGGCTCGGCCGCGATGAGCTCATCGCACACTTTGAACCCCGCGGCGTAGTCCTTGTCGTCGACCTTGCTGAGCACGCTGAGCATGGTGGCGCGGTTGGCGTCGTATTTGCGCAGCTCGGCGAGGTGGGTGGCGGCCTTGGCTTTGCTGCCGATGGGCCAGGGCGCGTGATAGTAGAAACGGAAAATCGCCTCGCGCGCGTCGAGCTGCGCGAGATCGAGGGCGAGGCATTTTTCCAGCATCTCGCGGCCCTTGGTGGCGGCGGTGAGCGAATTGGCGCGATTGGCGTGGTTGAGCAGTGCGCCGCCATAGACGCCAAGGTAGGTGGCGTTCCTGGGCTCGAGCTCGACAGCCTTGCCGAGCCATTTGACGCCTTCCTCGAGCGCCTTGCTGTCGTTGCGCAGGGTGATTACGCGGCCGAGGTAGTGGCACGCCGCGGCGTCTTTGGGATCGGCGGCGACGATGGCATCGAGGGCTTCGCGCGCCTCGGGAAATTTTTTCGCGTTGAAGAGTGCGAGCGCCGCGTCGAATTCGGACGCGGCATTCAGCGGCGCGGCGAGGAGGAGAATCAGGGTGAGTGAAACACGCATACGGGTGAAACACGACCCGTGGCGGAAAGTTTCCCGCTAAGGAAGCGCAATCTGAAACACGCGCACGGTGTGCGATGGCGGTCGCGGCATCTTGGCCGGTTGGTAGATATCCCAGCCACTCCCGGCAACGACGGCGGGGTGGCCGTGCACGAGCGTGACGAGCGTGAGGTCGGTGAAGTCGGGCAGCGCGGCGGCGAGGACAGTGACGGACGTGACCGCACTGAAGTCGGGCGTGAGGCCGATGCGGAGCACGCGCTGGGGCTCGACCCCATTCTGCACTGCGACGATTCCGCCCGGCACGCGGCAGAGGCCATCGAGGCCGACGAGCGTGAAACCTTTCGGCGCGGGCAGGGCCGCGATGTTGCCCGTCGCGATCTCGACGGCGAAAAGGCCGTTGGCGTAGTCGGCGACGAGCAATGTGGGGCCTTCGAGCGCGAGGCCCTGCAGCGAAGTGAACACGGGCGAGTCGACGACAATCTGCAGGTCTTCCGCGCCGGGGGCGAGTTTCCAGACCACGGGAGCGAAGCTGTCGGTGGCATACACGGTGCCGTCCGGCGCGACGAGCAAGTCGCCGAGCCCGTGCGCCCGGCCCTCCTGCGGCACGACGATGACGCGGCGCTGCTCGCCCGTCACGAGATCGAATTCGGCGAGGGCGGCGTGGCCCTTGAACTCGGCCGTGAAGCCCGTCATCTCCGGCCCGGCGGTCATTGCGGCCCAAAGCGCGCGCCGCGGCTCGTCGATGGCGAGACCGAAAATGCCGAGCAGCTCCTCGTCCTCGACGGTGAAACGCACGGTGCGCCCGTCGCGATCGCGGCGCCAGATGCAGCGGAAGTGGACATCGCCGAGAAACATCTCGCCGGTGCGATCGCGATACGCGATGCCCTCGATCAGGCCGGTGCGGCCGGGCAGCTCGGCAAAAATCTCGGCGGTGCCCTGCGGCGCGCGGTTGTCGGCGAAGCGCAGGACGATTTCGCGGAAGGCCGGCGTGCCCTGGAGCGAGGCGAAGTCCGCGTCGCGTTCGATGGGCGGGGCGACGCCGAGGGCGGCGAGTTGCCGCAACGTCGCGAGCG
>JANXSC010000493.1 GCA_025352845.1 Opitutaceae bacterium | reverse complement strand
GTCGCTGACCTCGGTCCGGGGTCGGCGACCCCGGCTACATCGGGCGAAAATAAGTCCAATTCTCACGGGACACTGGTATAAGCGATCGCGCTCAAAAGCGTGCTTTGCGCGATTGCGCTGCGTGCTACTGGTTCACGGCCTTCAGCACGAACCCCGGCGTGAGGATTTCTGGGAGAATCGCGGGCTTCTCCCTGCCCGGCAGCCACACGACGTTGAACGGCACGGCTGATCGATTGTAGGCGGTGAGTTCGGCCGTAATCTTTGCGTCGCGGTTCGTCCAGTCGGCCCGGAGCGTCGCGACCTTCTTTTCCGCAAACGTTCGCAGCACGTCATCCGATCCGAACACCAGTTTCTTGTTGGTCTGGCAGGTCGCGCACCAACGCGCCGTGAAATCCACGTAGATGATTCGGCCTTCGCTCCGCAGCCGCGCCACGGCCTCCGAACTCCAGGGTTCCCAGACGATGGCGGGGGCTTTTCCGTCCGTGGTGTCCGGCGCCTGCATGCCGCGCGGCCAGCCCAGCCAAAGACCGAGCGCGCCCACGACCACCAAGCTGATCACGCCGAAGCGTGCGCTTCGCTCCGATGCGCCCGGCTCGCGCCAGTGGCCATACATCCACACCGCGAGCGCGATCAGCACGAGGCTGAACAGCACGCCGCGAAATCCCTCGTCGTTCGTCTGCGCCGCCAGCACCCACACGAGGTAGCCGACGGTCGCGTAGAGCGGAAACGCCATGATTTTCTTAAACGTCTCCATCCAGCTGCCCGGGCGCGGCAGCACTTTGACGGCCTGCGGGAAAATCGAGAGCAGCAGATACGGCGTTGAAAGCCCCACCGCGATCGCGGTGAAGATGATGAACGATTCAAACGTCGATACCGCCAGTGCCGCACCCAGCGCCGGCGCGAGAAACGGCGCGCTGCACGGTGTCGCCACTGCGGTGGCGAGCACACCCGTAAGAAACGACTCCATGTAATTTGATTTTTGTTTCTGCATGAAGGGCGCGTTCGACACCAGCCCCGGCGCGCCGAGGCCAAACTCAAAAACCCCGCTCATGTTCATCCCGAAAACTAGCATCACCACCGCGAGCGCGTAGACGAACGCCGCGGACTGCAGTTGGAAACCCCACCCGAGTTGATCGCCCCCCGCGCGCAAAATCGCCAGCACCGCCGCGAGCGCCCAAAACGACAACAACACGCCGACGGTGAACGCCAGCCCGTGCGCCACGATCTTGCTGCGTTGGTGGCCCGCCTGATTGACGAAGCCTAAAATTTTTATCCCGATCACCGGGAAAACACAGGGCATCAGGTTTAGGATCAGACCCCCAACGAAGGCCAGCAGCAGAGTCCCGATGAGACTGGTAGTTGGAGTGGGGACGTCAGCGACCGCCATCGGTCCTGCCGCTCCCGCCGGTGCCGTAGTGAGGTCGGAAGCCACGATCAGACCGCGGCGTGGGTTGCCCGGCGACCAACCCGATTCCGAGATGAGCACGCCGGCCAGTTTCGCCACGTTTGGTGCTGCGTCGGCGGCCAATGGCATGGTCAGAGTGAAACCGCCCTTGCCGTCCGCCTGCGCCACCTGCGGCTGGTCGTAGGCGACGAGTCCGTCGTCGGAAAAGAAATGCAGCCGCTGCGGCTCCGGTGCTCCGGGCTGCGCCGGCACGATGGCGAGCGTCACCGTTTTCTCCCGGCGCACGGCGGTCAGCGTCCACGAAGCTTCCACGCGCGGCAGCGCCGCAATCGTCGTGCGGATTTTTTCGCCCCACGTCGCGTCCGGCTTGGGCCCAGCGGCGGCCACGGGAATTTGCAGCGCGACACTCGCGCTGCCTGGCACGCAGACATCCGCACACATCAGCCAGTCGGCCTCCGCTTTCAGCACGACCATCTCACCCGCTCTGAGATCGGCGGGCGGTGTGAGCGTGACGGGAAGCAACAATTCCCCCTCGTAGCCGTTGCCGACGATGTTGCCCTTGCTGTCTTTCAAAATCTGCGGCGCGGGCCACTGAATCTCTCCGGCCTTCCAGCCCGGCGGCAGTTCCCACTTCAACGAGGTCGGCAGGCCCGTGCCGGGGTTTTTCCAATACGTGTGCCAGTGCGGCTCGTGGACGAGCAGGAGCGCCACCGTGATCGGCGTGCCGGATTGCACCGCGGCATCGGCGGCGACGAGCGTGGCCTTCACATACGAAGGCCTGGCGACGGCACCGAACGCGTGTTTGGTGCCCAGCAGCAACCCGAGCAGACACAACGAAACGAAGAGCGGTAGGCGGCGGAGGATCATGGCGGTGGTGGAAACTTGGCGGTATCAGGAGGAGTCGCAACCCCTGCGACTTGTTCCCGGTGCGAATCTGATGCCGCCATGAATCGCGTCGCCCGGGCGGCCGCGCGAAATAATAATGCGGTAACACTGGCGTTACGCCGGTCCGCTGGGGCGGGTGTGCGGGGCTTGGCCCGCTGCGCTTCCGCCTCCATTGACTTCCCCGGCGAACCTCTGGCGTCATCGCGCCCTTCCGCCCCGTGTCGCGCCGCTTCCTTTTCCCTGGCCTCATCATTCTCCTCGCCGTTTTCGCGTTGGGTGGTTGCACGTCGGCCTCAAGCCCCGAGCCGCGCGCACCGTCGCCGGCCGGCACTGCCCCGGGCACGTCCCAGCCCCGCGACGCCTACGTCCTCCTCTCCGGCGGCGGCACGCCGCTCACGAACCACTACTCGCAATATCTCCAGGCCCGCGCGCTCGCAGACTTTCTCGGCCGCGAATTTCCGGCTGAGGCGACGTGGATCTTTTTCGGCATCGGCAATCGCGAGGGCGCGCCGCCGATCCTCGCCGACGTGCATCGCGAAACCAAGATCGACGGCCGCCTCGTGCAATCGTGGGAGCCCGGCATCCTCCCGCGCAACCGCGCCGCCACGAAGGAAAATTTCCTGCGCGCCCTGCGCGAAGAGATTCTCCCGACCGTGCGCGGCGGCGGCACGCTCTACCTCTTCGTCGGCGATCACGGCGAACTCGCCGGCAAGGGCGACGCCCGCGAGAGCGCCATCACGCTGTGGCAGATGCGCCGTGGACGCCGCGGCAGCTGGTCGACCGACGACTCCGAGATCCTCGGCGTCGCCGAACTCCGCCGTGTGCTCGCCACGGGACTTGGCGCCGGCCGCGTTGTGTTTGCGATGACGCAGTGCCACTCCGGTGGCTTCCACGAACTCGGCCTCGCCCGCGCGCTGACTCCACCGCGCGCGTGGTTCACCGCCGTGCCCGACTGGGTCGCGGGCCGTTCCGCCGGCGTGCGCCTGCGCGTCGCCGGTTTCACCGCCACCGACCAAGCCTCCATCGCCGCCGGCTGCGATCCCGACCCCGACCCGGAGCGCTGGCTGGGCTACGAACGCTTTCTCGCCGAGGCTTTGCTCGGCCGCGATCTCATGACGGGCGAAACGAAACTCCACGCTGCGCCCTCGTTCGCGTCTGCGCACGAAGCCGCCACCCTTGTCGACCGCACGATCGACAAACCGCGCGCGACCTCGGAGCACTACCTCGACGCGTGGGCGAAATTGATCGAGACGCGACTCACCGGCACACTTGCCGTGACGTCCGCGGTTCGCGCCGCCGTGGAAAACTTCCAGCGCGCCGTCGACACCGGAAAAATTTCGTCCCCCGATCCCGCGCTGCGCGCCCACGCCGCCCAGTTCGCGCGTTTCACCCAGCAGCTCGCCGAAGATTTGCCGGCGGAAAAAAATCTCCTCCTCGCCGGCACGCGCGCCCAACTCGACACCGCGCTCCGGGATCGCGGCGGCCGTGGCGGTGGTGGCGGCCCCGGCCGCGGTGGTCGGCGCGGCGCGCTGACCGAGCTGCGCCGCACGTGGACCGAGACGCTGCGTCCCGCGTGGAAAGCCGCCGTCGCCAGTGGAAACACGGGCGACGTGTTGCCCGCCGCCGCGCTGGAGTTCGAGCGGGTCCTCCTAAAACTTGAGGAGGATGGCCGCGATTTCTTTTTGCCGCGCGGCTCCGACGAAAACCCACTCGCTAACGAACTCTTCTGGAAGTCTGGCTACGCCGAGCCCGCGACCCTCGACCGCGCGAAAGCCGAGGCCGTCGCGCGCTGGGCCGCCGGCCGCCGCGCCGGCATCGTCGCGTGGGCGAAAACTTCCCCCGACCCCGCCGTGCGCGCCGCCGCCGAAAAAATCGGCCCCGGCACCATTCTCACCACCGAGCCGCCCCGCCCGTTGAGCCGTAAGACCGCCGCCGAGCGCGTGCTCTTCTACCGCCGCGTGCTCGCCGCGTGGTCCTTCCTCCTCGAACTCGACCACCGCGAAGCCCTCGCCGAACTCCACGCGCTCAGCGAGCTGGAGCGCACGCCGCTCCAGGTGTCCGCGACTGCGAGCGAACTTGCGCGGTGATTGTTCGCGCTCACGCTTCGTTCCGATGAACACCCGCATCTTCGGCCGCACCGGCCGCGCCGTCGGCGAAATCGGTCTTGGCACCTGGCAGCTCGGTGCCGGCTGGGGCAACGTCTCGGAGGAGACCGCGCTCGCCACGCTGCGCGCGGCCTACGAGGCGGGCACCACGCTCTTCGATACGGCGGACGTTTACGGCATGGGCCGCAGCGAGACGCTCATCGGGAAATTTTTACGCGAGACGCCGGCTGCGCGCAGAAAAATCTACGTCGCCACCAAACTCGGCCGCTTTTCGCCGCCCGGCTGGCCGGCGAATTTCTCCCGCGACGGCATTCGCCAGCACACCGAGGCCTCGCTCAAACGCCTCGGTGTCGAGACGATCGATCTCACACAGCTCCACTGCGTGCCGGGCGACGTGCTGCAGCGGGGCGAGGTCTTCGAGCACCTGCGCGAGCTGAAGCGCGAGGGGAAGATTCGCGACTTTGGCGCGAGCGTGGAGTCGATGGACGAGGCTCTGTTCTGCGCGCGGACCGAGGGCGTCGCGGCGCTCCAGATCATCTTTAATATTTTTCGGCAGAAACCCATTCCCACGCTCTTAGCCGAGGCGCAGCAGCGCGGCGTCGCGCTCCTCGTGCGTCTGCCGCTCGCGAGCGGAC
>JANXSC010000481.1 GCA_025352845.1 Opitutaceae bacterium | reverse complement strand
CGCAGGCGGAGATTGGCCGTCGTCGGAGTATTCCGGGAAAAGCTGGCGACGTTGAGCGTGAGTTCACTCGCGAGGTCGGGATCCGTGCCACCCGACACAACCGCGAAAGCCGGGCCGCTCAAGCCGACGGAAATGGGCGTGGTTGGCAGAATCACAATCTGGATCGTAACGGTGTTTTCCGGCTTGGGCACACGGTTGTCCGCATCGGTCACGCCAATTTTGACGGTATGGGAGCCGGTGCCGGTCACTCCGAGGTTCGGATTGCTTGGGTCTCCCCAGCCGCTGTTGTCATCGGTGCCGTCGATCTGGACCCTCGTCTTGTTTTGATCGGTCCCGCTGCCGAAGATCAGGCCCTTCACGCCGTCGATCACGCCGCCGAGGATGTCGGAGACTCTTGCGATCTCAGACGGTAAAGTCATCTTGATGCCACCGGATCCACCTAACGTGATAGAAGTGCCGCCGGGGCCACTCACTGTGACTTCACCCGTGCCGGGGTTCACAACAATTCCACCGGGCAGATCGATCCCGACCTGACCGGTTCCGTGGGTCACTCCGCTCGGCAGTGGGGAGCCAGTAACGCTGCCATCGGTGCCAATGGTGATGGTGCCGCCACTGTTTGGGAATGTGATGGTGGAACCGGAGCTACCGGCGGTGATCTTCGTGCCGTTGGGCAGGGTAATGGTGCCGCTGGACTTGCCGGCGGTCACCGCGCCGATACCCGGCAGGTTCAGGATGCAGCCACCGGGAGCGTAGCTGTAGCGCACAAGCGTGGTCGGAAAAGCGTAGAAGGCATCCAGCGACCAGAAGCTGCTGATCGGCCATTCGTGGATGCCATCCGGAAAGTTCGACGAAGGGAAAAGCGGGATGTCGCGCGTCCTGCCATCCGGGCCGATGACCGTCCGGGCCAGATTGTAGTCGTAGCCCGCTTCGGCCTGAAACTGGAAGACAGGGTTAATCGTATCGATGGTGACCGAGCCGACGTCGATATCGACGGTCGGCACCCACCAGCCATCCGAGGCATATGTTCCGCGATCGCTGTAAGTCGGACCACCGGCGAAGGGGATGAACAGCCAGTCGTTCGTGACGCTCGCGTAGCTAAACGTGCGGGTCGAGCGTTCGCCCTCAAAGACACGGAAGACGGCGGCGCCATCGGAGATGATCTCGTCGAGGAGGCCGTCGTTGTTGAGGTCAACCCACCGGGAGGAGCCGGAGGCGGGCGCAGCGGGCAGAGTGGTCAGCATGATCGGAGCGCTCCAATCGACCGACCAATTGTCCTGCCAGTCTCTCGCGCGCACCTTGACCGTGTGCGGGGAGCCGACGGCCAGGCCGTTAAAATACGCGGTGGTGGGCGTGAAGCGGTTGATGGGATTGGCCGCCGTGGTGGTGAAAATTTGCGCCCCGTTGTCGAGCGAGGCCTCGTAGTATTTCACGAGCGAATTGTCGGTGGAGGGGTTCCACTTGAAGCTGAGTGAAGTTGGCCCGACGAGAACTTGCTGCAAACCGCCCGGGATGCTGGGCGGCTCATTGTCCACATCGCTGAAGGTGGCCGTAGCGGTGGCGGAGTTGTAGTTGGCGTTGCCGGGATAGGTGGCGGTAATAACTTCCGTCGGGTTGATAAAGTTGATGTTCTTCCCCACGGGGTTGACGATCAATCCGTCATACCAAAAAACCATCGTGTAGGTGACGTTGGGCGGGTGCGGGACGGTAACCCCCGTGATGGGATGGGCGAATTCGGCCGTGAACATGTCGGCGGTAAAGATAACCGAAGAGGTGTTGAAGGTGCGGTCCGAAAACGTCCCCGGCACCAGCACCGGCGTGGCCTTCTCGATGGTGAAGACGACCGCTTGGGGGGTCGCGCCTGTCGCGGTGGTCGCAGTGATCGTGGCGGAGTAGTTACCGGCGGCGGTGGGCGTGCCCGTGACGGCACCGGTCGTGGGGTCGATGCTCAGACCCGGCGGCAGATTCGCGGCGGTGAACGTCGCGCCCCCAGGACCGGTGGCCGTGTAGCCGGCGAAGGGTGTGCCGAAGGTTCCGGCCGCCGTGCCAGCACCGCCGATACCGATGTTGTTCTGATAAAACGTTTCCCCCGGCTCCGGGGTGATTACGACGTTGCGCTCCACGCCGAGTTGATTGCGCTCGCCGACACGCCGGTCGCGGTAGGCGGTGCGCGATTGCTCGAAGCTCACGCCCGCGGGCTTCGTCGCGGGATCCGGGCTCCACGCGGAATAATATACCGGTCCAAGTTCGTTAAACGCGGTCCAGACCACCGGCGGCGGCGTCGTGGTGCCCGTGCCGATGGCGCCCGGATTGCTTTCGGTCACGTAGTCCGGACCGGAGACGAAACCCCGGATGTCACCGGCCTCGTTCGTCTCCCATGAGACGTGCGAGCGCACACCTGTGCGCCACTGGGTGAAGACCGTGGGGGCCGCCACGGTCGAGGCGTCGGGCGTCCAAGGCGACCAGCTCCCCTCGCCATAGACATGGTGGGGCTCCCACGTCCAATCCCCTTCCCAATGCTCCAGGACTGTGATCGTCACAGTCCACGTGCCATAGACGAGGTTCCAGAAGCCGTCCACCCAGACATCTTCATAAGCATCTCCCACCCACACGGGCTCGGTGTGCTCGGCCACCCAGGCAGAGTCCATGTAACCCTCCACCCACTGGTCCTCAAAATGGCCCGCCACCTCGCGCCGCTCCGTCACTTCGCCATAGTCGCGCGGTCGGGCTGGGGGCGTTTCACGAAGAGGGCGGGCGGGGCTTTTTTCCACAGCGAGGCTTTCCATTCCTGGGCGAGGAGGCGTTGAAGCTCGATGGGGGCGTTGGCCGGGAGGAGCGCGCCGCGGGTTTGGCGCTCGAACACATCGTCGATGCCGTTGGCGTTGGCGTCCTCGTAGAGAGGATTTTCGTCGGCGAGCACGAGACCGACCAACCATGCGCCTTCATTGCCGGCTTTCAGCGTAAACTGACGGTTGTCGCGACGCGCGGCGATGAGCGGGAGGTGGTCAGCGAGCAGCCGGCTGCTGGAAAAAAGATCCCAGACACCATTGGCGGGGTCGAGGCGGACGGTGAGCGTGGGCGGGGTGGCGAAATTCTTGCCACCGTAGCGGCCAGTGCCGATGTGGACGTTGAGTGATTTCCACTGGAGCTTGCCGGTCGTCGAATCATCGAACATCAGTTGGAGGCTGCCCGCAATCGGCCCGGCGGTGAGCCCGAGGCGCGCGCCGCCGACTTCGACAATCGTCGTCTGCGAGCCGTAAAGGTGAAACGAAACGAAGGTCACATCGTGCCCAGAACCGCGCAGCGGTCGTGACCACTCTTTCCCGGCGTCGACGGTGAGCACATCGACATCGTCCTTCTTGCCCTTGGCCGCACCGGGCGCGGCGTTGGCGGCGAGATCGTCGACGGCGAATTTGCCCGCGGCGAGTGCCGCGGGGCGACCGGGCTTGGGGTTGTCGTCGAGGCGTAGGAGGCCAAGGGGGGCGGAAATCTTAGCGTCGGGAGTAGCCGGTATTGCGGGTTGCGCGTGCAACCGGGATGCCAGTAGAACGAGAATGACGATTGGGAGGTAAGTGTTCATGGGTTCGGTTTTGATTTAATATTCTTCCACAGAACACTCACGGGCTGGTCGGCATATTGACGGTCCCAACTAGGCCGTCGGGAAAAAGATTGCGCTCCGTATCGAACTCAAGATTCCGGCTGTTGGCCACGGGGTTGAAGTAATAGTGGAACGAAATGGAGCCCCTCGCATCAACCTGAATGTCGCCGTTAATCTTCGCATAATTTGCAGAGACTATGTTTCCACGCTCATCGAGCCTTACCCTCGTGCGCAGGAAGAACCCGACATTTTCTCGGCGGACCGGCGGACCATAACTCTTGGTTTCCACCCGCCAGGACGTAAGGTAGCCAGCGGCGGGTGCTTGATGCGGCATCTTCAAGGCACTGTAGCCAAGGAAGCGCAACGTCTCCTCGATCAAACCCTGTTTTCCACCGGGAAACGCGATTTCACAAACTGCGTCCCATTTACCGTAGATGAGACGCAGTTCATCCTCCGCCACTGTGGCGTTTACTTTTCGGATTTGGATTAGCTCCGACTCAGTGGTCTTCCATCCATGAAAAGAAGTGGAAAACTTGAACCGCAAATCCTCCACTTTCCCCCGTCCGTAGGGCTCAATCCAATCCGCAGCGGCAAGATCAAATCCGAGCCACTCCCCATGCTTCGGAAAAGGCTCCGGACGCTGCAGCCCAAAGCGAACTACATGGAGCGGAATAGGTGTTTTGCGCTCACGCATGATCAACGAGAGTTCGTGATCCTGACCCGCCCGTAGGCGATCAAGTCGCAGATCATAGAAGCCCGGCTTGGAGACAAATACCGTGGTGGTAAACTCCGCGTTACCCCGGGCGAAGCCCGCACCGCTGTTATCGGTCTTGAATTGGACAGTCGCATCGCGCGAGCCATCCGAAAGTGTGCCACCGAAGATCACTCGCACATCGGCCCCTGCGATGGGGCGCGCATCGTCATCCGTCACACGCACGCGCACAACTTCTCCGCGCACCGCGAACAGACTTACCAGCCATACGCACCAAACGATCTGGAAGTTCATATTCATAGTCCTCCTTCTTGAATCATTTTTACATACATCGGGCTCACGATTGGGAGCGCGACATTTCGGAAATCGCTGTGTAACCACCGGCTGGCATTCTGGCCAGAATGCCCGTCGCTCGGCCATGCGTTCAAGAGTCGCCCTTCAGCCTCCATGTTGAAATTTCGCCCCGCCAAAAGCCCCGGCAATTGATCGACCGCAGCCGCGTAGGAAAGCGCAGGCAGTGCCCGGGCGAGCAAATCGTATTTCACCTTGGCCGTCCCCGCCTTGGCTGACGCAATGGTCAAATCGGTGGCATGCAGCAAGTCGGACTCCTCGAAGCGCTCGAAATATGGCTCCGTCTTCATCATCTCATTTGTGACTTCGGTTCCTGGACTGGTTCCGTAGCGCAGGATCCGTGCATTCCAGCCGGCTTGTTTACGCTCCAAGAAAAGAGCGCCGAGCGAAGTCGTCCAAGTTACACCCTTGATCAGTTCCTGTGCGGTCCATGCGCCGCGACTCACATTGAACCCCTGACGTAGAATAGATACGAAAACTGCTGCAGTATCCGTCTCGGCTTTCGCGACGACATCCTCGCCTGGAGAATAGAAATTGTATGTTAGCGGCAGCACACTCTGAAACCGATTTTTCCACGTCAGGGCGTTGCGATTGTCGGTCGACGTATTCTGAAAAAGCTCGTGCCAGTTCGCGGCGTAGAACCGCCGATCCCGTGTCCGCCAATCGTCCTCAATCATGGCGGAACGTTGCAACGCATCAACGTCGCCATAGTTGTAGGCCTCGATCGGCACCGCGCCGTTGATCATGAAGTAGCGGGTCGGCGTGAAGCCGCCGCTGGCGATGGCATGGCTCGCGACCATGTTACCCAGACTGTGGGCGGCGAGGGTGACGTCGCCCGATACACCGGCAAAGCCGAGGTAGGTGCCCAGGACGCTGCCCGTTTGGAAGGCGTGGAAGGCCGCCTTGTGGTAATCGAGCCCCGTGTCCCCATGCCAACTTACGCCCACGAACCGTGCGCGGCTGCCCATTTGGTAGAGCCGCTTGAAAATCTCGCAGTTCCACCCCCGAGCCTTTGGGCCGTTGACGTTGTAGCCATGTAGGAAAACAAAATATTTTCCATTGGTCGCGCTGTCAGGGTAGGCCGCACCCCGATCGCCGGTGCGCGAAATCTGGCCCGCAGGCGAAGGAACTATGGGCACCCCGTTGTATTCCTGATTGACGCCAGTGAGGTCAAGATGGCGAAACATCGTCTCCACCGAACTGATCCGGAGCGGGAGCTGAACCGTGCCAAGCACGGTCCCGTTCGGGCGCTCGATCGACACGACCAAAGGCTCGGTGCTTTGCGCCCGGCCCTCAATTAGGATAATGCCATCGGTGCCGCTGGCAATTCGGTTAAGAAACGCGGCGGACAGTTCAAATCCCGCGGCGGTGATCTGGTGCGTCGCGGCCGAACCGGCTGCCTGACCAAAACTGTCACCGAAGCCTGTGGTGAAAATTTGCCGGTGATAGCTCTGGGCGTTGGCGGCCGTGAGGTTGGTGTAGACAAAATTCACGGCGCCATCGGCATGCTTGAGTTTGTATTTCACGTCCGACCCCGGCGGATAGGCCGTGGTGTATTCTTGAAGGTTCAGCGATACCGGAAAGAAATCGACCAAGTCGCGGACGCCGTTGACGACCACATCGCCGTAGTTGGGTGAGGAGTTGCCGGGAATGTCGTCGCCACCCATGGTCCCGGAATCGTTGTCGTCGTTGATCCACATCCGCGGCGGACCAGCCAGATTTCCCGCAAGCTGCGGAATCACCGTGAGCGTAATCCGGATGATGTTGCCGGGCGCCGGCGGCGTCTGCGATTCCGGCACGCCGCGAGTGTCGGTGGTCGTGACGATATCGTAGTCTCCGGGCGGGCGGTTGCCGAGCAGGATATCCCGGATATCCCCCCAACCACCCTGAGTGGGCTGGCTACCCGGTGGCACAACCTGACCGCGAACCTCGGGACCACCGAGGCCGAGCAGGCGCCCGAGAGCATCAACGACGTTGCCGATGGCGGTGGTCGCGCCGGCCGGGACGGCGATGCCGAGGTTGGAGCCGTTGAGCGTTATCGTCAGGCCGCCGGGGATCGAGAGGCTCGCGCCGCCCGGGCCGGCAGTGATCGTGGATCCGCTAGGCAAGGTAAGTGTCGCATTGCCGTTGCCGTCGGTAGCGACGGTGGTGCCGTTGGGCAGCTTGATGGAGGCGGAGCTGCCATTGGAGGTGATCTTGGTGCCGTTCGGCAGCGTGATGGTGCTGGTGCCACCGCCCTTTGCGACAGTCACGTCGCCGATGCCGGGAAGGTTCAGCACGACGCCCGATGGCGGCAGGGCGTAGCGGACGAGCGTGGAGGGGAAAAACTCGTAGGATGATTCCAACCATGGGCCACCCGGCAACCACTCTTGGATGCTGCCGTGCTGGCCGAGCAAAATGTCGAGCGTGACATCGATAATCGGAATGTAGATTGTTGTGGGCGGGACGGTATTCCGCGTCAGCACACGGGCGATCTTATAGTCGTAGCCGGGCTCGGTGGAGAATTGAAAGACGGGCATGACCTGCGCGAGGGTGACGGTCTGGATTTGCTCGGTCCACACCGGGACGAATTGGTCAAACCCCACAATCAGAGGCCCAGCCGGAAGGTCGTTTTGCTGATAGCTGACGTTCGCCGAATAGTAGGAAAAGCCCGGCACATAGATAAAGTCCACGATCCACTCACCGTAGCTGAACTCGCGCGGCTGCTCGGGGAGCGGAAAGTAAGTGAAAGCGGCGGAATTCTGCGGAATGATTTCGTCGCGGATGCCGTCTTTGTTGACATCGACCCACGACACACCGCCCGTGGAGACGGGCGGAGCGGATCGGGTGGTGAACCCGAGCGGGGCGCTCCAAGCGGTGGACTTGTCGATGCCGTTGCTCGAATCGCGCGCCCGCACCACGGCTTGATAAGCGGTGCTGCCAGTGAGACCGCGGATTACCCCCGTGGGGATCAGCAGGTCACCGACCGCAATCGTGGCGCCATTGTCGAGGGAAAGGTCGTAGCGCACCCCGGAAATATCGGTCGCGGTCGCCCACGTCAGGCTGACCGAACTCGCATCTACCAGCACCTTCGTGAGTGCGGGGCCACCAGCGGGAAACTCGGGTGGGAGGGTGTCCTTGTTCCAAAAGGTCGCGGTGACAGTAGCGGGCTGGTAGTTGGAATCCCCCCCATAGTTGGCAGTGACCAGTAATTTGCCATCGACGATACCCAGGTCGTAAATGCTCGATGGCGTGAAGGGATTGAATGACACGATTGGACGGCCCGGCATAAGGGCGGAGAAGCTTACGGCTTGGGTGCCGGTGGGAGCGGGAACTTGCAGCGGTGCGCCATCTGGCCGGAGAAACTTGGCGCTGCTGTCGTTGTTGGCACCGGTCAGCATATCTTGGGTGATCTCGAAACGCGTGGCGTGGTTTTCAACCGTCTTGCCAAGGAACACCGCCTTCGGCCCCACCTTCTCGATGGTGAAGACGACCGCTTGAGGGGTCGCGCCCGCCGCGGTGGTGGCAGTGATAGTCGCGGAGTAGGTGCCGGCGGCGGAGGGCGTGCCCGTGACGGCACC
>JANXSC010000464.1 GCA_025352845.1 Opitutaceae bacterium | reverse complement strand
GCCTCCCGGCAATGGACCCAACCGGCCAAAGTCGCCGGTCTGATCCACGGCTGGCTCGTCGATCAGGTAAACTCTGGCGCTCCAACCTATAGTCTATAAGCTAACGGACGTTGGTATAATTCGGGGATTTATGGCTCTCACGCGCATGAATGTTTTTTCCGGCTGTCAAAAGCTCGACGGCCAGCTCGCGACGCTCGGTGCGTGGACGCAGCCCGTTCTTCTCCTTGTGATCCGGCTCTAGTGGGACTGGTCCTTCTTTTGAACCGGCAGGGGCAAGCTCGCGAACCTCGGTAAAACGACGGAGTTTTTCTCGTCGCTCGATCTGCCCCAGCCGAAAATTAACGCGATCGTGGCGGGCTCGACAAAGTGTGTCGGCGGGCTGCTGCTCTTGCTCGGCCTCGGCTCGCGACTCGTGAGCGTGCCGCTGATGTTCATCATGATCGTCGCCTACGCCAAGGCGGACAAGGAGGCGCTGGCCGCGATTTTCTCCGACCCGGACAAGTTCGTCAGCGCGGCGCCGTTTCAGTTTCTGCGGGCGAGCGTCATCGTATTCGCGTTCGGCGCGGGGAAAATAGCCCTCGACACACTCTGGGTCAGCAAGCCGCCTAAGTGAGGGAGTGCTCCAAACGAGGCGGAACACCTCTTCGACCTTAGAAGCTGAACGTGTTCGTGAGGATGAATTGCCGCGGATCCTGATAGCGGTAGGTGATCGGGGCGAGCGTGCGCGGGTTCACGTTGTTCACGATGAACTCGCGCTGATCGAGGACGTTGTTGACGTTGAGCTGGATGCTCCAGCGGATCTTGCGCTGGGTGAAGTTGAAGGCGTAGGAGAGCTGGAGATCGTAGACGGCTTGGTCCTTGGCGCTGACGAGCGTGACCTGGTCGATGGTGCGGCCGTTATACGTCGAGGTGAAGTCGGTGCCAGGCGTGACGCTGTAGTCGGTGCGGGCACCGGCGACGCGGCCGACGCGCCAGCGGGTGCCGCCGCCGATCGAGAAACCCTTCGCGAAGCCATCGCGGACATCGTAGCGCGTGCGGAGGTTCACGGTGTAGAGCGGATCGCCGACGAACCGTTTGCCCTCGAAGACATGCGGGTTGTCGAAAAATGCGCTCTCGGCGTCGGCGAGGGCTTCGTTGACGGAGTCGGTGTTGAGCGTGAAGTCGCCGGTGTTCGCGATGACGGTGGGGGTGTTCCAATCTTGGAAGCCGGGCGCTTTTTGCGGGCGCGGCAGGTTGATGTTTTGGGTGAGCGAGAGGTCGCGGTATTTGAGCCAATAGGCCTTGTGGGCGTCGATGTAGGCGCGGTATTCGGGCGCCATGTTGGTGCGCGTGGAGTTGTTCTTCGCGTAGTTCGCGGAGACGGACCACCCGCTCACGATCTGGCCGACGATTTCGAGTTCGGTGCCGCGACTCTCGGAGTTTTGCGTGTAGCCCTGCACTTGGTTCATCACCTGCGCCTGCGCGAGGGCGAACGCCGTCTCGTCGGCGGGGAGTGCGGTGGAATTGCCGAGGGCGTTCCAGATGTTGACGATGTTGCCCTTGTTGAAGCCGGAGAAGCCGAACTCCTTTTGCGAGATGGTGTGAAAGCGCGTCGCGGTGACGTAGACGCGGTTTTTCAGCAGCGAGAGTTTCACGCCGTAGTCGGTGGTCGTGCCTGAAGGTGAGGGCGTGAGATCGGCGATGGTGGTTTTGCGCGGATCGGCGGGCGTGATGTAGTTCGTGCCGGGTGTGCTCACGCTGCTGGAGTTGTTGGCGAAAACGGAGAACCACGGCAGCACGTGGGCGACGGCGCCGGCGGTCCGCGTCTGGCCGGAGAACGTGCTGCGCTTGGCCGTGCTGGGATCGGCGGGCGTCCACACGCCGGTCCGCGGCGCGATCGCCTCGGCCACCGGGTCGCGGAAGGCAACGCCGACCCAGTTATTGAGGCGATCCTTCCGGTAGCCAAACGTGCCCACGATCCGGTCCTTCAGGAAATACGCCTGCGCGACGCCCATGTAGGAGCTGGTGCGGCGGTCGACGTAGCCGATATTGCCCTGCGAGCGGTTGAACTGCTGCATGTAGATGTCGCGGACGGCACCGGTCGTCGGATCCTGATATTTCGTCGCGCCGGAAAGATTGTAAGGACCGGGGATGCGGAAGTTCCGGTCGTTGAGGACGGAGAGATCCTTGAGGTAATAGCGGTAGTAAACGACATTGGCGCCGTTCTCCGGCGTGGCGTTGAACACGCCGCCGCTCGTGAGCGCCGGACCATTGAGCCAATATTGCTGGAGAATTTCCGAGCGCGACTCGGTCGCGCCCATCTCGCCGAGGCCGGCGAGGCGCAGGGTGACGAGGTCGCGGAAACGGTTCTCGTAGGAGAGCGTGATGCGGCCTTGGTTCACCCGCGAGCTGCTTGGGCGGTAGTCGGGCGACACGTCGTAGTAGTATTGCAGGTCGGCGGGCTTGAGCTGGCCGTTGGGTAAAAAGCGATTGGGGTCGGCGGCGACGCCGTAGTAATTCCACGTGGCGAGATTGCGCGTGACGGTGCGGCTGACCTGGCGGTTGAACGCGAGCTCAAGGTTCAGGTCGCGGAGGAGTTCGCGCTGGAAGTAGACGGAGCCGAAATGCTGGTCGAAATTGCCGCGCACCCAATTCGCCTCGGGGGCGGCCTGGGAATTACGGCGGCCGAGCTCGAAGTCGTTCGCGAGGAGCGAGCCGCTGTTGTAGTTCGACGTGGCGAACTGGCGGTAGTTTTGCGCGTAGGGAAAACGATCGCTGACAACGACCCAGTCGCCGCCGGAGCGCTCGAGGAGGCCGTTGACGGCGTTCGCGCCGGTGTTGCGGATGGGTGTGCCGGGCGTGCCGGTGGTGCCGTCGCCGGGTGTGCCGGGCACGTAGGTGGCGGAGAAATTATTGAAGCTCGGCGAGCCGGCCGCGACCCAAAGCCCCGTGAGATCGTTGCCGAAGAACGGACGCGGGACGAAGCGCTGGATCTTGCCGTGCTCGTATTCGGCCTTGAGCGAGGTCTTGCGATCAAGCTGCCACTTCGCGGCGACGAACATGCGGTCCTGATCGTTGTAGCCGGCCGATCGCCAGGTGCCTTCGCGGCCGCGGAGGCCGTTGAGGCGGAGGGCGAATTTGTCTTTGATCGGGACGACGTTGGCGTCGAAAGACCAGCGCTGGCCGCTCCAGTCGTCGACGCGGCTGGTGAGGCTGTAGAAATTCTTGTTCGTCTGCGCCTGCTTGCTCGTGACGTTAATGCGGCCGGCGGGCGAACCGAAGCCGTAGAGGATGGAGTTGGGGCCGCGCGAAAGCTCGATGCGGTCCATCAGGTAGACGTCGATTTCGCCGGGGGCGCCGAAGAAGTTGAGACTGCGGCCCGCGCCGGGGAGGCCGCGGACGCGGATGGAGCGGATGGAGTCGTTGTAGCCGTCGCCGACCGGGCCGGCGGCGCGGGCATCGTCGGTGTCGACGCGCGTGCCGACGGCGTATTCCATCGCGGACTCGACGTTGGTGATCGCGATGTCGCGCAGAAACTCAGCGGTCATCGGACTGATCGCGGCGGCGATGTCCCGGAGGTTGGTGCGGAGGCGCGAGCCGGCGAGGGAGTCTTGGCCGACGTAGCCGGTGTCCTGCGTGGCGCTGACCTCGAAGGGCGAGAGCGTGACGGTGCCGTCGGTAGCGGCGGGCTTCGCGGTGGGTGAGGGCGTGGCGGCGGTTTGGGCGCGCAGCGCGCCGGTGACGAGCAATGCAGTGGCCGTGAACAGGCGGACGAGTTTCATAGGGCGGTCAGGGGTGACGTGCAAAGATGAGGCCGAAAAATTATCGCGGGCAACCGTGATTTTGGAGGCGGGGTGACGTCGGCTCGATCGAGCATCACGAACGATTACTCTGCAAACTCTTTTGTGGCTGTTTAATCTTAAGAACTTCGTGACAGGCGTAAACGTCGGCGGCGCACTCGCGTTCATTGTCGGACAAACGCACCTGACTTCGCCACGTTCGGTCCACACCTCGTAGATCGGTGCAATCTTGCCGTGACGGCGACCGCGCAAAATGAACACGAAATCGCCTCTCATGAGTGGCGCGCCCATCAGCTGACACGCGAGCGGGTAAGCCAGCCTCGCGAGAAAAACGGTTCCGATGAGAGCGCCGAGAGCGTAGGCGGCGACGCCGCCCAGAACGACCAATGCAAGGGAAGTGATATCGTGTGGCACGTCGAAGACTGGCGCGCATTGGATGAAGACTCCGGCAACGAAAAGAATTCCACAACCCTGAGCCGCGATCGCCGGGAGGTGCGCGATGAAGTAGTGATAAAACCGTGGCTTCATTCGCACGGAGTTTGATTTCGATGCAGTGACTACCGGACGGGCGCGGTGTAGAGCTGTAGTTCGTCCACGGCCCAACGGTTGGCGGCGTCGTTGGCGGTGCAGGTGAGGCGGAGGAATTTCGCGCGGGTCGCTGGAAAAGAAATCTCGGTGATGGGGCCTTCGCCTTTGCCGGTGGCGATGGGCTTGCCCCAGGTTTCGCCGTCGAGGGAGGCGTGGACTTCGTAGCCGCGCGGGTAGAAGCGCGTGGTCTTCACGCTTTCGAGTCGCACGGCGCTGAGCAGCGCGGCTTCGGGCAGCTCGATGCGCAGCCACATGCCCTTTTTCTGCGGGTCGCCGGTGTCGTAAACGGTCTTGGGATTTCCATCGGCGGCGAGCGCGGCGGCGGCGGCGTTGTCACTGGCGGTGACGACCCACGACGATTTCGAAACCAAGGGTTGCGGCGCAGCCGCCTGAAGTTCGGCGAGCGACCACGGCTCGGTGCGAGCCTGCGTTACCTTGCGCACGCGCGCGACATCGGCGGCGAGCACGGGCGCGGCGCGGTTGCCGAAACTCGTCCGCACAAACGTCGCGACATCGGCGACCCATTTGTCGTCGTTGGCCCCGAGCGGAATCATCGGCGACTCGTAAGTCTTCCCCGCGATCGGGCCGGTGACGCCGTGGAGGATCGCGCGGATCAGCGCGTCGCGGTGGGCCTGCACGGTGGCGGAGCCGGCGAGCGGCGGGGCGAGCGTGGCGTCGCGGCCGTCGATCGGCGTGCCGGTGCCATCGACGCCGTGACACGCGAAACACAGCTCCATGAAAATCCCCTGGCCGCGCTCGAGCGAATCGCGATACGCGCCACCGTAGGCCTGGCCGAGGCCGGCAGCGGGAGGGTTGAGGAGTTGCGCGCCGATTTCCTTCACGCCGGCAAATCCACTCGCCTGCGAGGTTTTTTTGATCAGGGCCTTCGCGGCGGAAAATTTGAGGAGGTTCGCTGTGAGCAGCGCCTGAATCACCACGGTGGGCGCGGCGTCGCGCGTGAGGGCGACGATGTCGGACTCGAGCGAACGGTCGCCGCGCTTCACGAGCGTTTCCGCCGCGCGGATCGCGGCGACGCGAACGGACGGCGCGGGGTCGCGGAATTTTTCGCGGGCGAGTGCAGGCGTGAGCGCGTCGAGTCCCTCAAGCGTCCAGATCGCGTGAAAGCGCGCGAGGGTGGAAGTATCGGTGCGCGCCATCGCTTCGAGCGCGGGGACGACGGAGCGATCCTGCCGCAAGATGAGCAGGCGCTGCGCGGTGTCGCGCCACCAGCCGTTGGCGTGGCGCAGGTGCGCGACGAGCGCGGCGGGTTTTTCCTCGGCGAGGCGCGGTGCGGGCGCGGGTTTCGTCGTGTCGTGCACGAGCCGCCAGATTCGGCCGCGGCCGAAATTTTTATCGAGACTGTATTCCTGCACGACGTTGCGCAGGTAGGAGCCGGGCCGCACCCAGTTTCCCTCCTGGATGATGCCGCGATACATGTCGGTGATGTAGAGCGTGCCGTCGGGCGCGTTGACGAGGTTGATCGGGCGGAAATTTGGATCGGTTGAGCGGATGAACTCCGACTGCTCGTAGGGGTTGCGCAGCGTGGTGATGCCGTCGCGCTCTTCGATCTTCGCACGGCGGATGAGGCGGCCGACGGGCTCCGCGAAAAGCAAATCGCCGCGCAAGTCTGCGGGTAGCCGATCGCCGCGGTAGATTTCGCCGCCGCACGCGGCGGTGAGGTGGTTGAGCGTTTTCTCCACCGGCCGGAAACGACTCGTGCCGCCCTGCACGTCCGGAATCGGCACAAGCGGGAACACCTCTTTGAAACCCGGCGCGAGTTCGCCCTTGATCTTGAACGCGCCGTAAACGATCGGCTGCTGGAAATTCAGCGGGCCGAGTTCGCCGCCGGCGTTCACATACCACGGCTTGCCGTTGTCGTCTTGCGACACGCCCCACTGGCCGCCGTTGGGCCCGGTGGGTTCCTCAATCGCGCCCTTCGGCGTCCAGCGGATCCGCTTGGCGTTATACGTGGTGTAGATCCAGTTGTCGGCGCACCACACGAGGCCGCTGGGCTGGTGCTCGAGGTTGGCCTTGCGCGCCTCGCCGCGGTGGAAAAGTTTTTTGCTGTCCGCCACGCCGTCGCCGTCGGTGTCGCGGTATTCGATCACGTCGCCCGAATCCGTTTCCTGCACGAGCAGGCTGCCGTCGAGCGGGAGAATCATGCGCGGCAACACGAGCCCGTCGATGAACACCGAGTGCCGATCATAGACGCCATCGCCGCGCGAGGACCAGTGCATCGAGACGCGACTCGCGGGGGCCTTCTCGTCGAGGCCGTCGATATCCTGCATGTAAGTGCGCATCTCGGCGATGAACATGCGGCCACTGGCGTCGAAGACCGTGACGACGGGCTCGCGAATTTCCGGTTCGCTCAACACGAGCTCGAGTCGGTAGCCCGCGGGCAGTTGAAACAATTTCTGACTCTCAGCCGGCGAGAGATACGGCGTGGACTTCGCCGCGGCGGGCAAAGGATTGGATTCGGCGGCGGCGAGCGAGTGGAAAGCAGCGAGCACCGCGCAGAAAAAAATGAAGACCGGAGAGACAGGGGAACGCATGGTCGGGAAAGACGCGAGCCCACCGGGAAACGTTGCCGGGGCAAGGCTGGATTCACGTCTGGCCCGTGCTTCTGCCCAATCATCACCGTGGTTTCGGCGGCGGCGGCTTGAGCACGCTTGTCCTTTGGTTGTTAGCGGGGACTTGATCGGCGAGGCTGGGGGGATTGATGAGCTGCGTGGCGAACGTCAGCTGGCCGGCGCTCGCG
>JANXSC010000417.1 GCA_025352845.1 Opitutaceae bacterium | reverse complement strand
GCGTCGGACAGTGGCGCATCCTCCGGCACGCGCACCCAAAAGGAAATGGTGTGCGCCGCGCTGCTCGAAATCCCGGGCACGCCGGCTCGCGCGTAGAGCCGGCCGTCGAACCGCAGCGCCCGGCCCCACCGGCCCGCGATGCGCGCGGTGCCATCCGGCGGGGCATCGTGCAACTGTGCCTGAATCGCGTCGGCGCGGAGCGTGTCGCCCTCCGCCTCGTCGAAGTCCCAGTGGGTGACATGCGTCGCCTGGGTAAACCGCTCGAGCGCGAGCGGCCCAAGCAGGAGGGCGAATTTCTGCTCGCGGTCGCTCACTTCAGTCATCCCACCGCGCGCGAAGCGGCGCGATTCTTTTTCGCGCAGCAAAATCGCCTCCTGCTGCGCGGCGCGCGGCGCGGCCTCGACCTCGCCCTTCAACACCAGCACCTCGGCGCCGTGCGCATCGGCAATCATCGTGAACTCGGTGCCGAGATCGACGACTTCGACAGCGGCGCTGGAAATGCGAAACCCGACCGCCTGCAATGGCACACTGGCCTTGAGCGTGCCGTGATGCAGCGTGGCGTCCCACGCGGAATTGATCCCGAGCGACGCCGCCCCCTCGAGGACGACGCGCGCCCCGGAATCGAAGGTGATTTCGGCCAGGCCGGCGGCAAGCTCGAGCCGCTGGCCCTTTCTCAACGCCGCACCGGGCGCGAGCGCCGCCGAGGTCCACTGCGAATGCTTCGCCCCCGTGAGCCGCGCCACGAAATCGCTCGGCTGCCCGAGCTGCGAAGATCCGTCGGCGGGCAAGGCCTCGCGGAAAAAGAAAAAACCGAGCGCCACCGCCGCGGCCGCACCTATCGTCCACCACGCCGCTGGAAACGAAAACCGTTTTGCCGGGCGCACCGGCGCCTCGGGTGCCTCCGCGTGCATCTCGCCCGCATAGGTGTGCAGGCTCGCCGACTGGCCGAGCAGCCGCACGTAATGGCGGCGCGCCGCCTCGGACTCGACGAGCCAGCGCGAAAGGCGCGCGCTTTGTGCATCCGTGAGCGTGTCATCGACCACGGCACCGCCAAGGCCGTTCAGTTCGAGAATCTCGGAATCGGTGAGAGTCATGGCCAGGGTGGCACGGGCGTCCCGCCCGTGATCCTAAAAAACACGGGCAGGATGCCCGTGCCACGGCTGGCGAAATCGGTCACGCGGCACCTCCGTGCGGATGCGTGAGTTGATTGCTCACGCAGTCGTGCAGCAGCTTGCGCAGGCGGTTCAGCGCCTTGTAGGCGGCATCCATCGAGCGCCCGCTCCGGCGCGCCGCCTCGGCCACACCGCTGCCGGGCTCGTAACGCGTGAGCACGAGTTCGCGGTCGCGGGGTGCGAGCTTCTGCAGGCAGCCTGCGAGCGCCTCGTGCCGCTCATCGAGTTCCTCCTTCATGGTGGCGGCCGTGTGCGCGACGGATTCCAGCACGTTGTCATCGAACACGACTTTCGCGCGCGCGAATTTTTGTCGCGCGTAACGGATGCGCCACCACGCAATCTGGCAGGCCCACGCGACGAAGTCGGTGCCGGGCGTGAAGCCGTCGAATTTTTCGCAAACCACAAGACTCGTCTCTTGCAGCAAATCTTCCGCGTCGTGCCGGTCGGGCACGAGCGTGTAGATGTAGGCGAAGATCTGCCGCTGGTGCCGCGTCATCAGCGCCATCAGCCGCTTCCGGCTGTCAGTCTCGGTCGATTGGGGCGCATACGACATGGGCTTCGGAAACTAACGAAGGGAAGCACGGGCGGACGGCACCAGACTCAAGGAATCGGAAGATGCTGGCGGCAAGCAGGGACTTCTCATGGGCAAGGGAGTAATAGCGCGAGCAGCGATGTTTTGGACGCGGATGCATTGGAACCAAGTCGACCCGCCGACAGCAAGCCGGCGCTACCTTTCCACGAGCCAGATATTCCGAAACTGCACCGGCATCCCGTGCTCCTGCAACATCAGCGGACCCGTCGGCGCTTCGCCGAGGCGGCCGGCCGCGCCCGTCGGCGGATCGAGTTCCTGCTCATGATAGAGTTCCACGCCATTGAGCCGCACGGTCGCCCGGGCCTTCGCGATCTTCTTGTCGGCGGCATCGAAGCGCGGCGCGCGAAACTCCACGTCCAGCGTCTGCCACACAAGCGGCGGACGCGACGCGCGAACCTTTGGCCCGGTGCCCTTGGGGGTGCAATTGTCGAGGCCGCCATTCGGCGTGCCTTCGGTTTTACCGAAGGTCTCGTTGATGTTCACCTCGTAGCGCGTCTGGAAATAAATTCCGCTGTTGGTCGGGGCGCCGAGCGTGCGAAACTCTGCGTGCAGGCGGATGTCGCCGAATTTTTGGTGCGAGATGAGGCAGTCGGTCGCGGGCACGACCTCGACAGCGTCATCCGTGACGAGTTTCCATTTCGCGGGGCCGTCTTCCCTGAGCCAGTCCTTGCCGGCCTTCTTCGCCCATGCGTCGAGATTCTTGCCGTCAAACAACACGATCGCGCCCGCGGGC
>JANXSC010000396.1 GCA_025352845.1 Opitutaceae bacterium | reverse complement strand
ACGACGTAGGCGATCGCGAGCCCCAGCCCGAGATCGACGAGCGTCGAGAGGCTCGCGAATTTCAGGCTGTTCGCGATCGCGGGCACGGTGAGGTCGTGGCCGAGTGCGAGCGCGAAGTTGTCGAGCGTGTAGCGCTCCGGCACGACGGTGCCATACCAGTCCTGCGAAAACGCCACGAGTATCACGCCGAGATGCGGCAGCACGGCGACGAACGTGACGCCGCCGAAGAGCAGCGTGCAGAGCCACGCGCGGCTGCGGGGCAGGGCGCGCGGCCCGCCGCCGCTCGTGGCCTTCGCCATCATGGCGTGGCCGCTGCGGCCGAAGAGGCCTTTGCTGATCGCGTAGATTCCGACCGAACACGCGAGCATCACGGCGACGAGCGCGAACGGGAATGGGTTCGCCCCGATGTCCTTCAGCCCATAATAAATCTGCACGCTCGTCACGCGGTCGTAGTCAAAGATGAGCGGAGTCCCCAGCTCGGTGAACGCCCAGATAAACACGATCGTGCCGCCCGCGAACAACCCCGGCCGAATGAGCGGCAGCGTGATTTTCCAAAACCGCCGCAAACCGGTGCAGCCGAGATTTTGCGCCGCCTCGTCCATCGCCGGATCGATGTTGGCGAGCGCGGCGACCGCGTTGAGATAGATGATCGGGTAAAGGGAGAGCGCCTCCACGATCGCGATGCCCCAGAACTGGTTCGCCGCGAACCAGTCGATGGTCGCACCCGGCGCGAGGAGGCCGACGTGGTGGAGGAGGGCGTTGACCGCGCCGTATTGCCCGAAGATTTGCTTAATGCCGATCGCGCCGACGAAAGGAGGCAAAATCATCGGCACCAACACAAGCGAACCCAGCAGACCTTTCGCGGGGAAAAGAAAGCGGTCGCTCACGACGGCGAGCGGCAGCGCGATGAGCAGCGCGAGCGTCGTGGCCGCGCACGCGAGCAGGAAGGAATTGCGCAGGCCGCCGAGATAAGTCGGATCGCCGAGCACCGCGAAGAGGTAGGCGAACGTCAGGCGGCCGTCGGCGTCGATGAAGCCGCCTTCCAGAATCTGGAGCACGGGCCAGACAAAGAACGCGGCGAAGAAGAGCGCCGTGATCACGAACACGAGGCGCGCGAGCGAATGCGACATCGCCGCCGAGTGTGGGAATCGCGCGCCGCCGGCCGCAAGGGGGAAACGGCCGCGCACGGCTGTCTTTGGACTCGCGCGCCGGGAGCGGCTCGGTTCACTCCGGGATATGTTCACCCCGCTGGCGCGCCGTGCGTTTCTCCCTGTTGCCATCCTCGCGGCCGTCGCCTCGCGCCTCTGCGCGCAGGTCACGGAGCTACCGCAGACGGTCGCGCCGGGAAAAGTTCTCGTCCGCATGGACGGGCTGAGTCTCGGCTTCGACCGCAGTCCGGTGCCGGGGACCAATTTCACCGCCCTCGGTCTGGGCTCGACGGTGCTCTCCGCGGGCCTCACCGAGTCGTTCGATCTGCAGGTCGGCGCGACGCTCTTCCTGCGGCAGACCTACGACTTTGGTGGCCGCACCGATTCGCGCTCGGGCCTCGGCGATCTCCGCTTTCGGGTGAAGTGGACTTGTTGGCGCGACGCTGCCCTCGGCGCCGCGCTCGCGCTGATGCCCTACGTGAAGGTGCCGTCGAACACCGGTGGTGTGGGCAACAAAAAACTCGAGGGCGGCCTCATCGTGCCGTGGGCGATGACGATTCCCGGCGGTGTCACGGCGGGTGCGATGTTTCAGTGGGCCGAGGTGCGCAACGACTCCGACAGGGGTTATGACTCCCAATGGAAAATCACCGGCGCGGTTCAGCGCAGGCTCACCTCGGTCCTTTCCCTCTATGGCGAGGGCATAGTTACCGCGCTCTCCACCGGAATATCCAACTGGACCGGCACGATTGGTGGCGGAGCCTTGCTGCGCGTCACGAAATCTATCGAACTCGACTACGAACTCCAACGCGGTGTGAACCGGCGGGCGACCGACTGGACGCACGTGTTTCGGGGGAACTGGGAGTGGTGACGCGGCGCGCAGTGGCTCCGAAATGTGCGAGCTGAAACGCTGCGGCGTAGCGCGGAGCTTCAGCCCGCGCTCAGCGCAAAAAACGCGGGCTAAAGCTCCGCGTTACCCCAGGCCACCGCTTGCAAACTCACGCCGTCACCGTCTCCAGCGAGCACCCATCCGCCGTCTCGCTCGGCGTTTCGCAATTGGGCCGCGCGATCACGCCCGGGTAGGGCTCCGGGGAAAATTCCTTCGTCGGCTCGGCGAGCAGATGCCGGTCGCAGATGGAAAACAGCTCGGCTTCCGTCTCGGCGCGGCGCATGTCGTGCAAAAACGCGCCGGTCCCATCCACGCTCTGGCCGACGAAGTTCAGATATTTCTTCATTTTGTTCACGTGATAGCGCTCGGGGATTGTCGGTGACTGCGTGGCGCGGTAGAGACGCTCCACGTAGTCGCGCGCATCGGCGAGCGTGAGGCGCGTGACCGGCTGGTTGGCGAAGCGCTCGCGGCACTGTCGGAAAATCCACGGATTGCGAATCGCGTGCCGCCCGATCATCACGCCGGCGGCGCGCGTCTCCGCGAGAATCTCACCCGCGCGTGGCGCAGACGTGACGTTGCCATTGGCGAGAACGGGACACTTCACGCGCGCCACGGCGTGCGCGATCCAGTCGTAGTGGACCTCGCTGCGATACATCTCCTTCACCGTGCGCCCGTGCACGCTGAGCAGATCGACGCGGTGCTCGTTCACCAAATCCAGGATGCGATCGAAATTAGCCGTGCTGTCGAAACCGATCCGCATCTTCACGGTGAACAGTCCCGGCACCGCGGCGCGGAGCATCGCGAGAATCTCGCCGATCTTCGCCGGCTCGCGCAGCAGGCCGCCGCCGACATTTTTTTTGTAAACCTTCGGCGCGGGGCAGCCGAGATTCAGATCGATGCCCGCGACGTTGTGGCAGAGCAGCGCCTCCGTCGTCCGCGCGAGATGCCCGAGATCCTCGCCGATCAGCTGCGCGAAGACGGGCCGGCCCGTCGTGTTCTCATCAATTGAACGCAGGATGTGCGCCTCGGGCCGGGAATGCGCGTGGACGCGAAAGAACTCCGTAAAAAAATAATCCGGCGCGCCGTAGTGCGCGATCACGCGCATGAACGCGAGGTCGGTCACATCCTGCATCGGTGCCAAGGCGGTGAGTGGCCCGCCGGGCTGTTGGCCGGCGGGGAGGAGAGGATGGGTGGCGGACATACGGCGGCTAATGCCGGGACTGCACCACGAGCGTGGCCCGCGAGGTAGCGCGGTGCTTCAGCCCGCGCTCGAAGGTCCCGGACGCGGGC
>JANXSC010000394.1 GCA_025352845.1 Opitutaceae bacterium | reverse complement strand
CCAAAGGGTCCGCCGGCACCCAGTCTCTCAAATCCGGCGGCCGCAGCAGCGGGGTGTCGCGGTCGATATTCACAAATTTCGGCATACCATTGCATAGCAATAATTAGGCCAGGTATGCGGCTAAGTCCGACAGGCTGCTAGTGGGCAGCGTTTCTTCGGATCGGCACTAAACGCGAAACTCAGTTGGCTTTCCGGGCCTGTCGCTTTGCGCGACGGGTCTTTTTTGTCGGTGCCGACGGCGTTGGCGACCTGTGGGGAAACGAATCGGCGCCGAGCGCGTAGTCGGAAAAATCGTTATGGATGCCGGCGTGCGGCCGGTCCTGCAGGTAGATTTCCAGAATGCGCGCGTGCTCGTGGTCGGTCGTGGGAAAAATTTTTGCCGGCTCGCCCGGCAGAAAAATCCCCGTGTAGGCCCGCTGCCGATCGACCATGCGGCGGATGACAACCATCGTGTGGGGGAGCGTGGGCCGCGAGCGCGGCGGTTCAAGCCCAGTTGAAATTAAAACTCACGCTGATGCGCTCCGCGGTGGTGCGATTCGCGGCGACCTCGTGCCGCAACCAGCTCTCAAACAGGATCACGTTGCCCGCTTCGGCGGGATAGGTGACGTGAATTTTATTTTCACGGCGCGCATCCGGAAGCTTCGGCGGCGCGGCCATGAATTTGCTCAGGCGCGGATCCTCGAATTTCAGGCCGGGGCAGTCGCGCGGCGTGGTGACGTAATACGTGCCGCTGATGAACGACAGCGGATGCAGGTGCAGCGAGTGCGCCGCGGTGGGCGGCATGATGTTCACCCACAAATCAGTGAGGCGGATGGAGCGACCGCGCAGATCCATGTCGAGCGTGCGGGCAAAGGCGCGCACGTGGCGCGTAAATTTTTTTTCGAGCTCGGCGAACGTGCTCGAGAAGCGGTGCAGCTCGTTCATCGAGGCGTAGCTGGTGTAGCCGCCGGGATAATTTTTCGCCGACCAGCGTCGGCCCGCGGCGTCGAAGTCGCGCAGCCGCCGACACTCGTCGGCGAGGTCGGCGTTGAAGCGGGCGCGGCCGCTTTTCTGCAACGGCTCGCAGTAGATGTGCGTCGGAAACCAGGCGCGGATCGGCATGGGGAAGGGTGGCGGCTATCTCACGCCGCCCATCAGTTTTTTCACCCACGGCACGCAGACGAGGAGCACGAGCGTCGCAACGCCGACCCAACCGGCTTGCACAAGGAAGAAGTGCGAGAGTGCGTTGCCGTCCGTCGAGGTAAACTCGCCCGCGAGCACGCCGGCGAGTTTGTTGCCGAGTGCGGCGGCGAGAAACCAGATCCCCATCACAAGACCGAGAAGTTTCGCCGGCGCGAGCTTGGTCATCGTCGAGAGGCCGACGGGGCTGAGCATGAGTTCACCGACCGTTTGCAGGAAAAAGAGCCCGACGATCCAGAGGGGACTGACCTTGCCATCGACCGTGAGCTTGGCGGCCGGCACCATCAGCACGAACGAGAGTCCGAGAAACACGAGCGCGAGCGTGAACTTGAACGGCGCCGACGGCTGCTTGTCGCCGAGCGCGACCCAGAGCCACGCGAAGAACGGCGCAAGCAGGATCACGAAGAGCGAGTTGACGGACTGAAACCAGGCGGAGGGGAATTTGTAGCCGAAGATTTCGCAGTTGGTCAGCTGATCCCCGAAGAGCGAAATGGTCGAGCCGGCCTGCTCGAAGATCGCCCAGAAGATGATCGCGGCGAGGGCGAAGACGGAGACGGCGGCGAGGCGTTTGCTGTCGAGGTCGGCCTTGAGGCCGAACCAGATGATCACGAGGATGGGCACAATGACGTAGCCGTAGCGGATCCATTCGAAGTTTTTGTTGGTGTCGGAGAGGCGCACGAGGCCGAAGAGCACGGCGGCACCGGCGAGGACACCGAGAAGTTTGCCCCACGGGCGCGCGGCTCCAGTTGCGGGAGCGTGCCCCACATGCGCGAGCCGGTCGCGTTGCAAAACGTAGACGATCAATCCGAGCGTCATGCCGACCCCTGCGGTGGCGAAACCCCAGTGCCACGAGTGCGTCGGATCGAGGCCCCAGCCTTTGAGGATGTCCTTGAACGCGTCGCTCTGCGCGAGCCAGCCGGTGACGAGCGGCGAGCTGAACGCGCCGATGTTGATGCCCATGTAGAAAATCGAGAAACCCGCGTCGCGGCGGGCGTCGCCGTCGCGGTAGAGGCTGCCGACCATCGAGGAGATGTTGGGCTTGAGGAGGCCGGTGCCGAGCGCGATGAGGACGAGGCCGAGGAAGAACGTCGTCTCGGAATTCAGGGCGAGGGTGAAGTGGCCGCACGCGATGATGATGCCGCCGTAGAGGACGGAGGCGCGCGCGCCGAGAAAGTTGTCCGCCAAAAATCCGCCCGGGATCGACAGCATGTAAACGCACATCGTATAGGTGCCGTAGATCACGCCGGCGCGTTTCGTGTCGTAGCCGAGGCCGCCGGATGCAATGGGGGCGACCATGAACAACGTGAGCAGCGCGCGCATTCCGTAGTAGGAAAACCGCTCCCACATTTCGGTGAGGAAAAGATTGTTGAGGCCGCGCGGGTGGCCGCCGAGGCCGCCGGCGTTGAGGTGTGACTCAGGCTCCGTTTCGATGGAGACAGGATTTCCGACCGGGGTGGAAGAACTCATGTTGCGCGAGATTGTGAGCGGGTGAGGGGCGGGCAACGCCGAAAGCGCGGCCCGAGCGGCGAGCCCCTTTGCGCGCGATGCGCGCGCATGCTGCGTGACGCACGCTGAATTCCGCACTTGCCAGCGCCGTTGCCCCGCCGCTCGTTGACGGTCAGGCATGAAGTCCCCCGCCCCCACCGTGCGCTCGATTGCGCGCACCCTTGGTCTCTCGCACACGACGGTCTCCGATGCGCTGCGCGGCAAGGGCCGCGTCGATCCGGCGACGGTGTTGCGCGTCGAGAAGGCGGCGCGCGAGGCGGGCTACCGGCGGAATCCGCTCGCGGCCGCGGTGATGTCGGAGCTGCGGCGTTCGCGGGGCGGGACGTTTCGCGGCGTGCTCGCGGCGGTGGATTTGCTGGAGCCGCAGCGGCGCGATCCGCACGGGGCGTTTCATGCCGAGCTCGTGCAGGGCGGGCGGGCCCGGGCGGCTAACCTGGGTTTCAAGCTGGAGGAATTTGTGGTCGGCGCGGACGGAATGTCGGTGCAACGCCTCGACTCGATTTTGCATTCGCGCGGCATTCACGGCGTGTTGCTGCTGCCCTCGTGGTATTCGCCCGACTGGTCGGGCTTGAACTGGTCGCGCTACGCGGCGGTTTACACCGATTACGTGATCGATCGGCCGGCACTCCACTGCGTATGCTGCAACCACTACCGCTCGATGACGGCACTGATGGCACGGCTCGCCGAGCGCGGTTACCGACGGCCGGGACTTTACGTCGAGCGCGGGCGCGACGAGCGCATGCAGCGGCGCTTCAGCGCGGCGTTTCGCTCGTGCCAGGAAAACGATCCCGCTTTCGAGCACGTGCCGCCCCTGATCGTCGAGGATCAGCGCAAGGCGGAATTCCAACGGTGGTTTCGCCGGCACAAGCCCGATGTCGTCATCGGGTATTTCACCGAAACGATCGCGTGGATGGAGGAGTGCGGCGCGCGCGTGCCGGCGACGCATGGCTTCGTGAGCCTCAATGCGATTTACACCACCCGGCCGTGCGCCGGCCTCGATCAGCAGCCGCGCGAACTCGGGGCGCGGGCCGTGGAGCTGCTGATCGCGCAGCTCCAGCGCAACGAACTCGGCGTGCCCGAATGGCCGACCACCACGACGATCGCGGCGCGTTGGACCGAGGGACCAACGCTGCGCCGGGCGGCATCGTAGGGCCCGCGGTCAGACGGGTCGTTCGTAGCGCGGTCAGCCTGATCGCGTTGCTCAAGCCAGCTCGGGCAGGCTGCCCGAGCTACGGTTTGGCGAACAACGGCTCCAGAATGGCGCGGGCCGCCTCGGCGGGCGGCTTGGTCGTGATCGACGGCTGATAATAGCGGCCGTCGGCCAGTTTCTTGTGCGGATGCACGGCGTGCAGTTCGACGTTGAGCTCGATGAGATAGGTTTTGAAATCCCAGGCCCAACGCGCGTCATAGGTGAGGATGGCGTCGGTGTTTTCGGGCATCATCGTGAGCGGGCCCGAACTGGCGTCGCGGCCCAGCCGGCGCAACTCGGCGGCGAGGAATTCATCGAGCCGGTTGTTTTCGTTGAGCCGGCGCTCGACATAGATCCGCTGAAACCGATCCAGCGCGATAATCTTGCGCGTGCTCGTCGAGGAGCAGCCGCTGGCGACAAGACTGGTGAAGGCGAGAAAGAGGAACGCGGTGAATCTCAACTCGCGCACAGTCCGCCGGGCGGGTGCGCGGGCGCAAGCCTGCGGCGCGGGGGCGCGTGTTATCTTGCGGGCAACGCCTTCGTCGGTTTGAGCACTTCGCGCAAAGTCGTGCGCCAGTTGACGCGCGCCGAGATTCCGACATCGCGGTCGCGGCCCTCCTCCTTGCCCGCCTTGCACGCGAGATTGAGTTGCCATTTCCCGGGCAGGCTCCACTTCGCAGTGCGCGCGAGCGGCACATCCCAGATCGCGCCAAACTGCGCCTCGTGGCCGAGCCGCGCGCCGTTTTCCTCGCGCAGATGGCGGAAAAGATACTCGGCAAAATAGCCAAATTGCCCCGGCTTGTAGAGCAGGCCCGGCGCGAACTCGGTGATGTTGCGCCGCACGACCTCGGCCGGCGGCGCGGCGCGGTGGGTGAGGTCGACGCTCCGGTCGTAGGCGGCGTTGGTATAGAAAGTTGTCGACGGCCAGGTCAGCAGCGTGCGCGCCGCCGACACAAACGGCTTCACGTGCGTGTAGTGATCGTTGAGCACGGCGGGCGGGCGCCCGACCGGCGCGCGGGTTTCAAGGCCGACGGTGGTGCTGTCGAAAAATCCGAGCGAGCGACCGACATCGTGGCGGACACCGAGTTTGAGTTCGCCCGGTCCCCAGCGGTGCTGCCGCCCGCGATTGATCGGATTGGGGACAAACGGCACGAGACCTCCGACCAGTTCCCAGCGATCGGTGAGACCGTAGCGCAGCTCGACGGGAAACCGCATGAACTCCCGGTCGCGCAGATCGCTGAACTTCGGCTGGAGGTGCAGCGTGATGTTATTTTCGCCGAGCACGCCGGGCAGCATGGTGTCGAAAAACTCCGTCATCCGCAGCACCCGCTCGCGGACGCGATCGGTGGCGGTGAGCGGTTCGGCCGCTGGCAACGAGGCCTGTATCGTCAGCAACGCGGTGAGCACGGTGGTCGTTAGCAGGCGAGGGCGACGAGGGTGCATGGGGCGAATGGACTGTGCGTCCCGGCAGGAGTGCCGTCGAGAAATGAAGTGACGCGGACTGCTTCGGACAGATTTTTGCCACGGACGTGGTCGCGCGATTCGCGATATGGAGGTAGCACCGAGATTCGCCTTGCGGTTGTTTGGTGCCTTGGTGCGGTCGCGAATTCGCCCTCACCCATGCGTATGCGAACCGTCTTCGCCGTGCTTGCGCTCCTCGTCGCCCTGGCGGCGCGGCTGCACGGGATCAATTACCACGTCGATTTCGACGGCGGGGCGGACGACAACCACGGCACCAGCGTCGAGGCACCGTGGAAACACTGCTCCGGCGATCCGACGGCGGTGGGGCGACCGGCGGCGTGCCTGCTCGTGCCGGGAGACACGGTGATTTTCAAAGGCGGGGTCGCTTACGTGTTCGGCGGCGCGACCGGCATCGCGCTGAACTGGAGCGGCGAGCCGGGCAATGCGATTGTTTACGATGGTAACTCCAGTGGCGAGTGGGGCGAGGGTCGGGCGAAATTTACCGACAACCGCGGGGCCGGCGCGATCACGGCGTTTGCGGCCGCGGCGGCGCGGCAGCAGCTGGTTTTCAAGTCCCTTGAGATCGGGCCGATCGGCGGCGCGGCCGAGCTGCCGGCCGACGACGGTGCTCCGGCCGCGTCACGATTTGGCGGCGGGCTTCGTCTCTGCCGAAACGCCCGCACCCGGCGTGGCGTTTGCAATTGGAGACAAGCAGCCGCGACGCGTGCTTATTCGGGCGACCGGCCCGACGCTCGGGGCGCTGGGCCTCAAGGGCCACCTCGCCGATCCACGGATCGAGTTGTTGCGCGGCGACGCGCACCTCGCGGGTAACGATGACTGGGGCGGTGGCGACGAGATCGCGGCGGCGGTCAGCCGGCTCGGTGCCCTGCCATTTGCGAGTGCGGAGAGCAAGGACGCCGCGCTGCTCGTCACACTTGCGGGCAGTGACTATCGGGTCGTCGCGCGGGGCGCGGATGCCGACGGTGGCG
>JANXSC010000356.1 GCA_025352845.1 Opitutaceae bacterium | reverse complement strand
ACTGCAAAACGAACTGCCCCGCCTGCTCGCGCGTGTGCCCCGAGGCGGCGATCATGTTTCCGAAATACAAGTCCGGCCCGATCAACGGCGACCTCGTGCGCGACGCCGATCTCCAGCGCGAGAAGATGAAGGTGGATATTTCCGCGCTGCTGGGCGGCGACATCTACGCGATGCTCCGCAACCGCAGCGAGCACGCGCAGTCGCGCTTTTCCAAGGAGCGCGATTCCGGCAAGGCGCTCAGCGAGCGCCAAAAGTGTCTCATCAAACTCGCCGCCGCCGGCGACATCCCGCCCGAGGTGCTGATGAGCCTGCCCAGCCCCGAGGAAATTTCGCGCCGCGCCGAGGAAGCGAAGGCCAAGGCGCAGGCGGCGCTGGCTAAGCAATCCGGGGAAACGCTCAACGTTTAACGCTCAACGCTTAACGCTCAAGTGGACAAACCGCTGAAATACGATCTGGAGGAGCGCCTGCTGGAGTTCTCCGTGCGCGTGATTCGGGTGACTGACTCGATGACCCGCTCCCGGGCGGCCACGCACATCGCGGATCAACTTTTGCGCTCGGCCACCTCGCCTTACGGACATCACGGCGAAGCGGAAGGTGCGGAGTCTCGAGCGGATTTCGTCCACAAGCTGAAGGTCTGTTACAAGGAACTGCGCGAAGCCCGGCGCTGGCTGCGGCTCGTGCAGCGGGTTCCCTTGGTCAAGAAGCCCGAGTTGCTCGCGAGTATCTTGCAGGAGGCCGAGGAACTCGTGCGCATTTTCGCCGCCAGCATCCGCACGGCCGAGTCCAACGGCCGCATCGCACCGAGCCACTTGAGCGTTAAGCGTTCAGCGTTAAACGTTGAGCGTTTGTCCCCGCCGGTCCGTCTCCCCACGAAATGATCCTGCCGCAAATGGTTTTCCGCACCCTCCGCAGCGCCAACCCGCGCTGCGTGGCGAAATTCGCGTGGAATTTCGGCTGGAAGGGCATGCTCTCGGTCGAGAAATTCAAGCGCCGGATCAAGCGCGGCGAATTTTTCCCGCCGTTCCTCTACCTCTCGATCCTCAACACGTGCAACCTGCGCTGCCAGGGTTGCTGGGTGGATGTCGAGTCGAAGGACGCGATCGATCTGGAGGCGCTGAACCGCACGATCCTCGACGCAAAGAAACACGGCAACGTGTTCTTCGGCATCCTCGGCGGCGAGCCGTTCATGCACCCGCAGCTCCTCGATTTACTCGCGGCGCACCCGGACTGCTATTTTCAGATCTTCACCAACGGCCAGCTCATCACGGAAAAAACCGCCGCGCGCCTCCGCGAGATCGGCAACTGCACTCCGCTCATCTCCATCGAGGGCCGCGAACTGGTGAGCGACGAGCGTCGCGGGAAGAAGCACGTCTATGAGCGCACGCTGCGCGGGCTCGACCACTGCCTCGCTGCGGGCTTGCTCACGGGCGTGGCGACGAGTGTTTGCCGCACGAACATCGAGGAGCTGCTTACCGAGGATTGGCTGCGCGAACTCGTCAAACGCGGCGTCCACTACGCGTGGTATCACGGCTACCGTCCCGTCGGCCCGAAGCCAAACTTCGATTTATCCCTTACACCCGAGCAGCTCGTGCGCGTGCGGCGTTTCGTGGTCGAGATGCGCGCCAAAGTGCCGATCGCGATCGTCGACGCCTACTACGATCACGACGGCAAGGCGCTGTGCCCGATGTCCACGGGCGTGAGTCACCACATCGGCCCGCGCGGCCACGTCGAGCCGTGCCCGATCATCCAGTTTGCCGTCGAAGACATCCACGATCCGCGCGGCATCTACGAGACGATGCGGGACAGCGCGTTTCTGAAAGATTTCCGCGAACTCAGTGCGCGCCACACGCGCGGCTGCGTGGTGCTGGAGCGGCCCGACCTCGTGAGGGAAATCGTGGTGAAGCACGGCGCGCGCGATACGACCACGCGCGGCACCGCGATGGCGGAGCTGGAGGCGATGACGCCGCGTTTCAGCCAGTGGCTGCCCGGCGAGGAAGTGCCGGAGAAGCACTGGATGTATCGCCTCGCCAAGAAATACTGGTTCTACGATTTCAACGCCTACCGCGATGTGGCGCACGACGCGGAAGGCAAGGCCCGCCAGTTGCGCGCCGCGATTCCGCCGAAGGCTCCTGCCGTCCCGCCGCCGCGTGCGGCCGAGCCGGTGACGGTGCGCTGACCACCCCAATTTTTCTCCGCCAAAAACTTTTCCCGCCCATGAGCTCGACCGCCACCCTTCCCGCGCCCAGCCCCGTCCTGAGTTTCGAGCAGCTCATCGTGCCGAAGCACGCGGTGCAGCAGCGTTTCCGCACGCCGAAGAAAAACATCCCGCAGACGCCGTTCGAGCGCACGATGATCCTCCAGACGGTGCGCGATTACGTGGCGGAGCACCGCCCGGTGCCGCCCATGCCAATGCCGCAGTTGAAGGAGCACGCGGACATCCTCATCGCGCGCCTGCGGATCGATCCGGTTTATCGCGACTACGTCGGCGTGCTGTTGAGCAACGAAATGTGGCGCGAGTCGCTGGCGTCGGTGCCCTTCGAGCGCCGGCTTCTGCTTTTACCGAAGTGTATGCGCGTGGAGGCGAAGTGCCCCGCGCCGTTCGACGAGTTCGGGCTGCTCTGCAAACAATGCGGCCTTTGCACGATTCAGGATCTCACCTCCGAGGCGGAGCGGCTGGGCTACGCGGTGCTCGTGGCCGAGGGCAGCGCGATCGTGATGTCGATTATTCAGACGGGGAAAATCGACGCCATCGTGGGTGTGAGCTGCCTCAGCGTGCTTGAGCAGGCGTTTCCCTACATGGAGGCCGCGGCGATTCCTGGCGTCGCGATTCCGCTGCTGCAGGACGACTGCATCGACACGACCGTGGACCTCGACTGGGTGTGGGAATACATCCACCTCACGAGTGAGGACAAAACGCGCCGGCTCGATCTCGGGGCGTTGCGCGACGACGTGGATTTCTGGTTCACGCCCGGCTCGCTCGAGTTAATCATGGGCAAGTCTGAGGGCGAGTCCGAGCGCATCGCGCGCGAATGGCTCGGTCGCGCGGGCAAACGCTGGCGGCCGTTTCTCACGGTGGCGGCGTATCAGGCGCTGCGCAGCGGCGAGGCCGCCCCGCTGTCGGACGACCTCCGCAAAGTCGCGGTTGCCGTGGAGTGTTTCCACAAGGCCTCGTTGATCCACGACGACATTGAGGATAACGACGCGCTCCGCTACGGCGAGAAGACGCTGCACGAGGAGCACGGCGTCGCCGTCGCGCTCAACGTCGGCGATCTCCTGATTGGCGAGGGCTTCCGGCTGCTGGCGGCGAGCGGCGTGTCGGCCGAGCAACGCGCGCAGATGCTCGCGGTCGCCGCGGCCGGCATGAGGCAACTTTGCCGCGGGCAGGGCGCGGAACTCGTGTGGGCGCGGAAGCCCGCGCCGCTGCGGCCGAACGAGGTGCTCGACATTTTCCGCAAGAAAACCGCGCCCGCCTTCGAGGTGGCGCTGCGCATCGGTGCGCTCTACGCGGGCGTGGCGCGGCATGAAGAGGTCTCGGACGTGCTGGGAAAATACAGCGAAGCGCTGGGCATCGCCTACCAGATTCGCGACGACGTGAGCGACCTCGGCCTCGGCGGCGAGACCGACGATCTAGCCGGGATGCGGCCGAGCCTGCTGCTCGCAATCGCGCACGAGAAGGCGAAGGGCGCGCCGAAGGATCTGTTCGCCTCGATCTGGCGGCGCGTCTGGCCGGCCGGCGTGACGCAGGCACAAGTCGAGGCGCTCTACCGCGAAGTCGGTGCGCTCGATCGCGCCGAAGTCCTGCTCGGCACCTACAAGGAGGAGGCGATCCGTTCGCTGAACGAGCTGCAAAACCACAACCTGAAGGGACTTCTCCGCCGCACGCTCGGAAAAATTTTCAGCGACGTAGAAATCAAGGGCTGGTGCAAGGAGCACGAGCATCTCAACGCCGCGCTCGATCGTCGTCCGGCCGCCGAGCTTGCCCCGGTTTGAGTCTCCGACTGCAACTGCTGCAGGTTGCCCGGCTCGCACCCCGGCTCCTCGGCGATTCCACCGATCTCGTTCGGGATTTTTTCTCGCGCCAGATGACGCCCGAGGGTGGCGCGGGCGACCGCTCCGGCCGCCCCGATCTCTACTACACGATTTTCGCGCTGGCAGGGATGCAGGCGCTGGACGTGCCGTTGCCGATGGAGCGCGTGGAAAGTTTTTTGCGGAGCCACGCAGCGGGCGAGACGCTCGACTTTGTGCATCTTTCCGCGCTCGCGCGGTGTTGGGCGAGTATCGGGTTGGCGAGGATGCCCGCCGGCCTCGACCGGGCGCTGCTCGGCCGCATTGAAGAATTCCGCAAACCCGACGGCGGCTACGAGGGCGACAGGAGACTCGCGCACGGCACGGCTTACGGGGCTTTCGTGGCGCTCGGTGCCTACCAAGATCTCGGTCACACGCCGCCCGATGGGCTCAATCTGATTCGCGCGCTGAAGCGCCTCGAGTCGGCCGACGGCGCGTGGAGCAATTTCCCCGGCGCGAAAATCGGCGCGCTCAACGCCACCGCCGGTGCCGTCACGCTGATCCGGCACCTGGGATTTCCCGTAAACCATGCGGTGGGCGACTGGGTGCTGACGCAGGCGCACCCGCAGGGCGGGTTTCGCGCGGTGCCCGGTGCGCCGCTGCCGGATTTGTTGTCCACCGCCACCGCGCTGCACGCGCTTGCGGCCTTGGACCGGCGCGTGCCAAGCACGCTGCACGAGCGTTGCATGGATTTCATGGACTCGCTGTGGACGGCGGAGGGCGGATTTCACGGGCACTGGGCGGACGATCATGTGGACGCTGAATATACCTACTACGGTTTGCTCGCTCTGGGACACCTGGCGCTCTGAGGTTGCACGCGAAAAAACTGGACGGATGGTCGCACCTTCGGACAGGACTGAGGCGTCTATGCAGCGGTCGCGGCGCATCTGCGGCGATCGGTTTACCCGCCACAAACTCTCCTGATTATGTCCTCCTCGTTCCTTTCCTCCCGGCGCTTGCGCCTCGTTGCCTGCGCGATCGGCGTTTCCGCCGTTCTTGCCAGCTCCACTTTCGCCGCTGAGGCGAATGCGACTGTGATGTCGCCATTTAAGGTGGAGGCGGAGTTCGGGGTCGATGGCCTGCGCATTCAGAACTCGCAGGCGGTGCTGAACGCCTACCTGCTCGAACAGCATGGCATCGCACAGCTGCAGGACGTGACGGGCGCGGCACCCAACCTCGCGACGAGCAACAGCGACACGCGCGGCTACGGCGACGTGCTTTCCCTCCGCGGCATCACCAACTCCATTTTCTTCACCACGCCGTCGGTCGCGCTCACCGTTGACGATGTGCCGGGCGGCTCCGTGTCGTCCTACACCAGCGGGTTGCTGGGCGTGGAGAGTTTCGTCGTGAAGGCCGGGCCGCAGGGCACGGACTACGGGCGCAACGCCCCCGGCGGTGTGATCGACATCAAGACGCGCCAGCCCGGCACGCAGCATCGCGGGATGGTGATGCTCGATTACGGCTCGTTCAAGTATTCCGCGGTGCAGGCCGCGTTTGACGGCCCGCTCGGCAAGCAGTTCGGCTACAGCGCGAGCGTCGGCCTCTCCGACCGCGAGGGCTTCATCACGAACACCGCGAAAAAAATCACTGCCGACGACCGCCGCTCGGTCGCCGGGCGGGGCGCGCTGTTTTTCCGGCCCGACGAAAAAACGCAGCTCCGCGCCGGCGTGACCGTCGAGCGCATCCACGACGATGCGGGTCGCCTCACCTCGCTGTTCAGCCCGAATCGCTACAGCGTGGCGTCGGATCTGAACGGTAAGACCGAGATCGAGCGGTTGCAGTTTTCGTTTCAGGCGAAGCGCAAGTTCGACTGCGGCACGCTGACGGCGACCACTTCGCGCCAGACCTTCGATGTCGATCCGTCGACGACCGATCTCGATTTGTCGCCGCTGCCGCTGGCGTTTTCACGCGTGGTGCAGAACGAGGAGACTTGGACGCAGGAGGTCCGCTTCGAGTCCACGCCCGGCGCGAACAAGACGCAGTGGCGCGCGGGGCTCTTCTATTTCAACACCGACAGCGACGGCAACGCGCTGCGCCAATTCATCGTGCCGCCGAGCGCGTTTGTGCCGCCGAACTTCGTGCAGACCGAGCGCACGATTTCCGGCATCCGCCAGAACAATCTCGCGGCCTACGCCAACTTCGACCAGCCCCTCGCGCCGCAGACGACACTGAAGGCGGGCCTGCGCATCGAGCGCAACGATTCTGACATCACCCGCACGAAGGCCGCCTCAAACAGCTACGGCTTCCCCTCGCCGCAGGATCCGCGGCTCGTGTTGTCACAGGATTCGATCAACGCGTCGCTTTCGGCGGGCGTGGTGCATGCGTTGTCGGACTCCTTGAGCGTGCAGGCGCGGACTTCGCTGGCGCGCCGGCCCGAGGGCTACAGTGCCTTCACGGGCAATCCGGTGCTCGCGCGCTTCAACGACGAGAAGCAGTGGGCGAGCGAGGTCGGCCTCACCTTTGGCCAGCCCAAGGGCCGCTTCGGCGGCAGCATCCTCGGATTCTGGTCGAAGATCGAGGGCTACCAGTTTGAGCGCACGGTGCCGGGCTCGACGGATTACATCGTCGTGAACGCCAAGGAAGTCGTCTCGCGCGGCTTCGAGGCGAAATTCATGTGGAGTCCGGTCGAGCGCGTGTGGTGGGATTTTCAGGCGGGCTACACTTCGGCGAAGTTTGAGGATCATCGTGATTCGTCCGGTGCGAACGTGAATGGCAAGCGCGTGCCGTTCGTGCCGAGTTTCACGGTGCGCACGGGCGTGACGGTGGATTTCGGCAGCGGGTTTTCGGTTAATGCGAGCTACGCCGGTGTCGGCCGCACGTATTACGACGAGCGCAACACCGCGATGTTTTCGCAGAAGAGCTATGGCATCGCCAACGCCCAGCTGCGCTATCGCTTCGACCAGTGGACGGTCGCGCTCTACGGCCAGAATCTTTTCCAGAAGGGCTACTACCAGTTCATCAACCCGGAGATTTTCGCCGGTGCGCCCGGTGCGCCGCGCCGCTTCGGGGTGCAGCTCGCGCTGCGATACTGAGTCGCGCTGCGGAAGCCGAGTTTGCCTTTCGTGGTCCACGATAGAAGAATATCCTCCCTCCCATTCCTTTCGGTCCCATGAGAACATCCCCTCGCTTCCTAGCTTTCGCCTCGGCCGTCGCCGTCGCGCTCTCCGGCGTCACTGTGCACGCCGCCTCCGGCTGGCTTGGCTGGCGCGGGCCAAATCAAGATGGCGTCTCGCCCGCCAAGCAGGCGCTCGTCACCGATCTCTCGCTCGGCGGGCCCAATGCTCGCTGGACCTTCAAGGCCCACGGCGCCGGCACGCCGGTGATCGCGGACGGGCGGGTTTACGCGATGTGCTACTACGGCGAGACCGGCGGCGACGTCGAGGAAGCGGTGGTGTGTCTCGACGTGAAGACCGGCGCGAAAATCTGGGAGCACCGCTTCAAGGATTTTCTCAGCGACACCGTTTACAACCGCTACGCGATCGGTGCGCCGTTCGTCGATGCGGAGACGGGCAACGTTTACACCGAATCAGTCTGCGGCGTGATCACGGCGTTTACGCGCGACGGGAAAATCATCTGGCAGCACTCTATGATGGAGGAGTTCGGGCGCCTCACGTTCCCGAACGGCCGCACCGGCTCGCTCGTGACAGACGGCGGTTTCCTCTACGCGAAGGCCATCACCGCCAACTGGGGCACCGACGGCCCGGCGCGCAGCCGCTACTACGCGTTTGAAAAACTCACCGGCGAACTCGTCTGGGCCAGCACCCCCGGCGTCGAGCCGGTGGACAATCCCATGGGCGCGCCCGTCTTCGGCGACCTCGGCGCGCACCGCGTCTTCTACGTCGGCACAGGCTGCGGCCACGTCGCCTGCATCAACGCCCGCACCGGCGAACCTGTTTGGCGCTTCAAACTTTCCAATGGCGGGCTCAACTCCGATATGCTCCTCGCCGGCCCCGGCAAGCTCATCGCGATTCACGGCAAGGAAAACATCGACACTTCCACGCAGGGCCGCCTCGTTGCGCTGAAAATCCCCACTGAATATCCCGCCGGCCCGAAGCCTGTCATCCTCGGCCCCGAGGCCGAGCTCTGGCGCAACGACGAGTTCAGCGCGTTCACCAGCTCGCCGTTGCTCGTCGATGGCCGCATCTATGCCACTTGCACGACCGGCGGTTTCCTGTGCGCCGACCTCGCCACCGGCAAAACGATCTTTTCGGAAAAACTCGGCGCCGATCAGGTCCACGCCTCGCCCGCCTACGCCGATGGCCGCTTCTACGTGCCGATGCACGAGGCGCGCTTCTTCGTGATCGAGGTGAAGGGCGACAAGCCCGTGATTGTCTCGAACAACAAGATGGAAACCGGCGCCACCTGCCTCGGCTCGCCGGCGTTTTACGGCGACTCGATTTTCTATTTCACGAAGGAGGCGCTCCACTGCTTCGGCCCGAAGGGCAAGGCCGCGCTCATCCCGCCGGCCATCGCGCCGCCCGCACCCGCCACGCCCTCGACCGCACCCATCGCGGCGCTGCAGGTCGTGCCCGCGGAGTTCACGCTCTACGCCGGCCAGTCGCAGTCATTCAAGGTCTGGGGCCTCGATGCCACCGGCCGCCGTGTGCGCGAGGTTACGGGCGAGGCCACGCTCGCCAAATTCATCCCGCCCACCGCGCTCGTGAAGTCCGAGGTCGATGCCGACATCATCGGTGCCACGGTGAAGTCCGGCCCCGCCGCGAAACTTTCCGCCGGTTCGATTCAGGCCAAGTGGAACAACCTCGCCGCGACGACCCGCGGTCGCGTGCTCGCGGGCTACGGCTACAGGGAAAATTTTGACGCGCTGCCGCTCGGGCAGAAGAACACCGAGGGCACCGACGTCGGCTTCCCGCCGCTCGCCTGGCTCGGTGCGCGCCTCAAGTGGCATATCTTCGAGAAGGACGGCGGCAAGGTCTTGGGCAACCGCCTCGATTCGCTGCTCTTCATGCGCACGATGAACTTCATCGGCGGGCCCGACCTGAAGAACTACACCATCGAGGCCGACGTGATGACCGACGGCAACCGCCGCATCATGTCCAACGTGGGCCTCGTGAACCAGCGCTACCTTTTCAACATGGCGGCCAATAATCGAATTCTCGAAGTTACCAGCACCGCCGAGCGCTTCACCGCGTCGGTGCCCTTCGAGGCCGCCGCCAACACCTGGTATCATCTCAAGACCCGTGTCGATGCCGACAAGACCGGGGAGGGTGGCTTCGTCCGCGCCAAGCTCTGGCCGCGCGGCGAGCCCGAGCCCGCCACGTGGACACTCGAGGTCCACCAGACCAAGATTCACACGCACGGCGCGCCCGCCATCTATGCCTTCTCGCCGCAGAGCCAGAAACGCGTCTTCATCGATAACCTCTCCATCACCGCCAATGAATAAGCCGAATTTCTCCTCGATGCTCCTGCGGAACGTAGCGCGGTGCTTTAGCCCGCGTTTGGCCAACTCAACGTCCTCGCAGCGCGGGCTGAAGCACCGCGCTACCGCGGGCCTCCTCGCCGCCACTTTCACCCTCACCCTCACTCTCCCTTCGCGCGCCAGCGCCGCCGACTGGCCCATGTGGGGCGGCTCGCAGTCGCGCAACATGGTCTCCTCCGGAAAAAACATTCCCGAAGAAATCGTCCCCGGCAAATTCCTCCCCAAGAGCGAGACCATCGATCCGAAATCGACGAAGAATGTCCGCTGGGTTTCGAAGCTCGGTTCGCAGGCCTACGGCACGCCCGTCGTCGCCGGCGGTCGTGTCTTCGTCGGCACTAACAACGAGGCTCCGCGCGATCCCAAGCAGACGGGCGACCGCGGCGTGCTGATGTGCTTCGATGAAAAGACCGGCGAGTTTCTCTGGCAGCTTGTCGTGCCGAAGCTCGGCTCCGGCAAGGTGAGCGATTGGGAATATGTCGGCATCTGCTCCTCGCCCGCCATCGAGGGCGACCGCGGCTACGTTGTCACCAACCGCGGCGAGGTCGTGTGCTTCGATGTGAAGGGCATGGCCGACGGCAATCAGGGGCCGTTCATGGACGAGGCGAAATTCTCCGTGCACGACGGCAAGCCAGTCGAGCCCGGTCCGAAGAGCGCCGACATTATCTGGGTGAGCGATATTCGCACCGAGCTTGGCATTTTCCCGCACAATATCTCGAGCTGCTCGCCGCTCATCGTCGGCGACCGGCTCTACGTCGCCACCTCGAACGGCGTCGATTGGTCGCACCTCAATATCCCCGCGCCCTTCGCCCCCGCGCTCGCCGTGCTCGACAAGAACACTGGCAAGGTCGTCGGCGAGGAGACCTCCGGCGTCTCGAAACGCGTGCTGCATTGCAGTTGGAGTTCGCCCTCCTACACGACCGTCAACGGCCAGAATCTCCTCGTCTGGGGCGGCGGCGACGGCTGGTGCTACGGCTACGATCCCGTGCCTGTCATGGACAAGGACGGCACGCCCGTCCTCAAGGAACTCTTCCGCTACGACGCCAATCCCTCCGAGTATCGCAACAAGGATGGGAAGCCGCTGAAATACGCGACGCACGACGGCCCGAGCGAACTCATCTGCACCGTCGTCGTGAAAAACAACCGCGCCTACATGTCCATCGGCCAGGACCCCGAGCACGGCGACGGCATCGGGATGTTCAGCGTCATCGACCTCACCGGCCGCGGCGATCTCACTGGCAAGGCCGTGTGGACCAACAAGGGCATCGGCCGCACCATCTGCACCCCGAGCGTGACCGACGATTTTGTTTTCCAGGCGGAATACGCCGGCAACATCCACTGCTTCGACGCGAAGACCGGCCAGGAACTCTGGGTCCACGCCACCAACAGCCGCATCTGGTCCTCGACCGTCGTCGCCGACGGCAAGGTTTACTGCGGCACCGAGGACGGCGAACTCATCGTCCTCGCCGCCGCCCGCGAGAAAAAGCTCCTCAACAAAATCGAATTCTACACCCCCATCTACGGCACCCCCGTCATCGCCAACGACACGCTCTTCGTCGCGACGATCACGCACGTGTATGCGATTGGGAAGTGAGGAAGTATCGACCTCATGTAGGGCGCGTGTCTTGCACGCGCCTTTCAGCGACCATCACATCTGGCAAAATTGTGAACGAGATTCCTGAGATACCCCTGCTTCTCGCTCCCAGGACACCTGAAGCCAAAGGAGTCATTGGTTTCAAGTGGAACACCACTGACGGAAAAGCGCACAAAATAGGCGGACGTCCGGATTGGATTCAGAGCGAAGAAATCCCGGAGTGCTCATCTTGCTTTCAAAAGATGACCTTCTACGGGCAACTCGATTGTCTCGGAGATAAATTTCCTTTGGGCGACTGTGGCAGAATCTATGTCTTCGTTTGCATGGATTGCTTGGCCACGCAAAGCGTCCTCCAGTCTCACTAGACGTGAGCCTTCACGTTATTTTTCCCGTCCTCCCATAAATTTCCCATGAGCAGCAAACTCACCCCCGCCCAAGCCCAGACCGCCCTCGATGCCTGGACCCGCAAGATGATCGCCTGGCATTTCTCGCCGGCCACCGGCTGCGACTATTGGCTTAAGTGGGCCAAGGCCGCCGGCTGGGATCCGCGCAAGGAGATCAAGTGCTTCGCCGACATCGCGAAAAAATTCCCGCACTTCGACGACGATGTGCTGCGCGTCGAGCTGCCCGAGCGGTTCGTGCCCAAGGCCTACGCGAAGCGGCCCTACAATGTTTTCGAGACCGGCGGCACCACCGGCATGCCGAAGCAGCGCGTCGGCTGGGACGACTACAAGACCGACTACGAGGAATTCAGCGACCACTACGGCCCCAACTTTTTCCCGAAGGGCACCAACTGGCTCATGGTTGGCCCCACCGGCCCGCGCCGCCTCCGCCTCGCCGTCGAGCACCTCGCGAATTACCGCGGCGGCTCCTGCTACTTTGTCGACCTCGACCCGCGCTGGGTGAAGCGCCTCATCGGCATGGGCGAGATGGCGATGGCCCGCAAATACCAGGAGCACGTAATCGACCAGGCCGCCACGATCATGCGCCACCGGAACATCTCGTGCATGTTCACCACGCCGCGCCTCCTCGAAAATCTCGCCGAGCGCATGTCGCTCGTGAAGGCGGGACTCAAGGGCGTGTTCGTCGGCGGCACCACGATGACGCCCCAATACGTCCGCTTCGTCGTCGAGGAAGTGCTCGAGGGCAAAATCAATTTCGCGCCCACCTACGGCAACACCCTCATGGGCCTCGCCATCAGCAAAAAACTCACGAAGGCCGACAAATACAGCCTCACCTACTACGCGCCGCAGCCGCGCGCCACGCTCCGCATCGTCAATCCCGACAAACCCGAGGAGCTGATGCCCTACAACGAGTATGGCCGCGTCGAACTCACCACGATGACGAAGGAGTTCTTCGTCCCGCGCTTCCTTGAGCGCGACGAAGCCATCCGCCGCCCTCCCTGTGACGAATTCCCCTGGGACGGCGTGGGCGACGTCCGCCCCTTCCAGTCCCTCACGAAGACCATCATCGAGGGCGTTTACTAAACAGCCGGGCTGCCCACGGAACACACGGAAGACACGGAATAATTCAGTCTGGTTTTCTTTCCGTGTCTTCCGTGTGTTCCGTGGGCCAAAAAAATCCGCTATGAATTCTCCCATTCACATTCCCATCCTCCGCCTCGGCCAGAGCTACCGGAGCCTCGACACGATCAAGTTCAACGTCTCCGGCCAACCGCTCGAGATTAGCGTCGCCAACTCCGGCCTCATTCGGCGCGACCTGAAAAATCTTCCGAAATCCGGCGCCGCCCTGCGCGCGATTCCGTGCGAGACGCTCGTTGGCTACATGGAAAAAGCCGCGGAACTCTACCTCCACGGCAATCTCCCGTGGGGCGACGACGGCCGCCTTCAGTCGCCTGACGACTACGCCGCTGCGCTCTCGCAGCTTACCGGTCTCCCGCACAGTCTCGGCCGCTCCAATATGGGCAAAGTCCACGCCGCGATGTCCAACATCCGCGCCGTCATCGCCGGCCTCACGCGCCGCATGCCCCTCGGCCTTTTCGACACCGGCGTGATCCGCCAGGACGGGCTCGACGTGAATTTTTTTCCGCAGACCGACAGCCTTGGCGTGCTCCTCCCGAGCAATTCCCCCGGCGTGAATTCGCTCTGGCTCCCTGCGCTCGTGATGAAAATTCCTGTCGTGCTCAAGCCCGGCCGCGAAGACCCGCTCACGCCCTTCCGTCTGATTCAGGCGATGATCACCGCCGGATTCCCGCGCGAGGCGTTTGGTTTCTATCCGACCACGCACGACGGCGGCGACCAGCTCCTCTTCGGCACCGGCCGCGCCATCGCGTTTGGCAACGACACCACGCTGAAAAAATACGCGCCCTACCGCCACATCCAGGTCCACGGCTCCGGCCGCAGTAAAATCCTCATCGGCGACGATTACCTCGGCGAGTGGCCCAAGCACCTCGACGTGATCGTGAACGCGATCTCCGCCAACGGCGGCCGCAGTTGCATCAACTGCTCGTCAGTTCTCATCAGCCGCGACCGCGACAAACTCGCCGACGCCCTCGCTCGCAAGCTCGCCGCCATCGAGCCGCTCGCGCGCGATGATCCCGCCGCCATCCTCTGCGGCTTCGCCAATCCGAAGGCGGCGAAGGCCATCGACGAGCGCCTTGAGGAACTCCTGAAGACTCCCGGCGCCGTCGATCTCACTGCGAAATACCGCTCCGGCCCGCGCGTCGCCGAGTTGCATGGCCAGACCTTCCTCCGCCCGACGCTCATTGTGTGCGACGACCTCAATCACCCGCTGGCGAACACCGAGTATGGCTTCCCCTTCGCGAGTGTGCTCCAAGTCCCGCAGGAAAAAATGATCGATCAAATCGGCGAATCGCTCGTGGTCTCTGCCTTCACGCATGATCGCGAGTGGAGCGCCGATCTCATGACGAGCACCAACATCGAGCGTCTGAACCTCGGGCCGTATTCGACGATGCGCGTGCAGTGGGAGCAGCCCCACGAGGGCAACCTCTTCGAGTTCCTCTACCGCCGCCGCGCTCTGCAAGGGGACTTGGTCGCGGTGTGATTTGCGATGCGCGTCGTCGAAGTCGTCCGTTCCGAAGTAGGGCGGGTCTGTGACCCGCCCTCGACTACCCTGCGCGTTCCAAGGGCGGGTCAGAGACCCACCCTACTTTCAATCCGCTGCGTCTATGCCTGAGCCCTTCTTCTCGCGCCCGTCCCCCAAGCTAGTCTTCGGCCCCGGCGCGTTGAAGGAATTGCCCGCCTGCGTGCGTGACGCCGGCGGCTCGTCGGTCCTGCTCGTAACCGATCGCGGCCTCATCCGCGCCGGCCACGCCGCGCGCGCCACTGCGCTCCTCGAAGCCGCCGGCATCCCCGTCGCCCTCTACGACCACGCGCACGAAAATCCCACCGAGACCGACGCCGCGACGTGCCGCGATTTCGCGCGTGAGAAAAAATTCGACTGCTTTGTCGCCCTCGGTGGCGGCAGCAGCATGGACACCGCCAAGGCCACCAATTTTCTCCTCACCAACGGCGGCGCGATGCGCGACTACCACGGCTACGGCAAGGCCGCGAAGCCCATGCTCCCGCTCATCGCCATTCCGACGACCGCCGGCACCGGCAGCGAGTGCCAGTCCTACGCCCTCGTGAGCCGCGACGACACCCACGAGAAAATGGCCTGCGGTGACCCCAAGGCCCTCGCGCGCGCCGCCATCCTCGATCCCGAGCTCACCGCCACGCAGCCGAAATCCGTCGCGGTCCTCACCGGCCTCGATGCCCTCGCGCACGCCCTCGAGTCCGCCGTCACGACGAAGCGCAACGCGATCTCCTCCGTCTATTCCGAGTCCGCCTTCCGCCATCTCGCCGCCGCCATTGGCAACGTGATCGCCGGCCGCGCCTCGCTCGACGATCGCGGCCATATGATGCTCGGCGCCGCCCTCGCCGGCCTCGCGATCGAAAACTCCATGCTCGGCGCCGCGCACGCCACGGCCAATCCCCTCACCGCGCGCCACAACGTCGTCCACGGTCACGCCATCGCGCTGATGCTCCCACACGTGCTGCGCTTCAACGCCGCCGATCCCGCCACCGCCGCGATCTACGCTCGCTTCGCCGCGTTGCTCCCCCTCTCCGCGCGCCCGCTCGATGCGTGGGTCGCAGAGCTCGTCGCTGCGAGCGCGTTGCCGCCGCTTGACGCCAGTGCGCTGGACTTCACCGCGCTCGCTGCCGACGCCACACAGCAGTGGACCGGCAAGTTCAACCCGCGGCCGTTGCAAGCCGCGGATTTCGTAGCACTCTACCGTCGTGCCTTTGGAATCTGAAGCATTGAGGTGGAGTGCGTTGACCCCAACGCGCGTTCAGGAGCCGCGCCGTAGACCAATCGCGTTGGGGTCAACGCGCTCCACCTTCCTCGTGTTCGCCGCGCTCGCCCTCACCGCCTGCGGCGATCGCGCCGCGACCGCTGCCGCAAAAAAAAACGCCGCCACTCCGCCTCCCGTCCCTGAAATCTTCTGGCCCATGACGCGCGGCGGCCCCGCCCTCAGCGGCAGCGTCGCTGCCAAACTTCCCGCGAATCCCGTCACCGCGTGGACCTTTGCCGCCAACGGCGCCATTCAAGCCGAGGCCGCCATCGCTAATGGCCGCGCCTACGTCGGCACGATCAAGGGCACCCTGCACGCGCTCGCCGCCGACACGGGCAAAGAACTCTGGAAGTTCGAAACCAAGGACGCGATTATGGCCGCGCCCGCCGTCGCCGCCGGAAAAATTTTTCTCTCCTCCAACGACGGCCGCCTCTACGCCCTCGCCGCCGACACGGGCGCCGAGGCCTGGAAATTTTTGAGCGAGGACAAGATTAGTGCCGGCGCCGTCACGATCCGCTCACCCGACGGCACCGCCGACTGGGTGCTCCTCAACGGTTACGACGGCACCACGCGCGTGCTCGACGCGGCTGATGGCAAGGTCGTGTGGACCTATAAGGCCGACGAGCCCATCAACGGTTCGCCCGCCGTCGTGGACGGACGCTTCCTTGTCTTCGGCGGCTGCGATGCCCAACTCCACGTCATCAACCTCAAGGATGGCACGCTCGTCCACAAGATCCCCACCAGCGCGCAAATCCCCGCCTCGATTGGGACCTTCGGCACGATGGCCTTCTGCGGCAACTACGCGAACCAGGCCGTCGCCTTCGATGTCGTCGGCGGCAAGGTCGCGTGGACCTACGAGGACCGGCAGCTCCCCTTCATGAGCGCGCCCGCCGTCAACGAGCGCTTCGTGTTCCTCGGCTCGCGTGACAAACAGCTCCACGCGATCGACCGCGCGACGGGGCAGGGGGCGTGGACCTTCAAGACCGGCGGCCGCGTCGAGGGCTCGCCGATTGTGTTTACCGACGGCGTCCTGTTCGGCTCGACCGACGGTCGCCTCTACGCCGCGAGTTTGGAAAAGGGCGAGGAACTCTGGCGTCTCGACCTCGGCGAGGCACTCGTGGCTTCGCCGGCCTTTGGCGCCGGCCTCATTATCATCGGCGGTGACAAGGGCACGGTCTTTGCGTTGCGGGGGAAATGAGCTATTCTCGACGTCGCGTCTTTCGCCCGCGCAATCCGTCAAGCGCGTCAATCATGCCTCACGCCAAGTCTGCCCGGCCCGCAAAATTTTCTCTTCAAACCGTTGCGTCCCACGCGCCCTTTGCGTGAGACTCCGGGTTGTTTTCCCGCCATTGCACCATGAACACCGCCGCCCCCGCTCCCGTCTCGCCGCAGAAAAGCTCCACGCTCGCGGGAAACTATTTCATTTCGAACTACCCGCCGTTTTCCTTCTGGTCCGACGACCAGAAGGTCGAGGTCGAGATGGCGCTCAACTCCGAGCCCGTGCCCGGCGCGAAGCTCGGCGTTTACCATCACATTCCGTTTTGCCGGAAGCGCTGCCACTTTTGCTACTTCCGCGTCTATACCGACAAGAACGCGAAGGACATTCAGGCCTACCTCGACGCCACGATGGTCGAGCTGAAATCGCTCGCCGCGCGCCCGCTGATTCGCGGGCGCAAACCGCATTTCGTTTATTTCGGCGGCGGCACGCCCTCGTATCTTTCCGCCAAGCAGCTCATCGAATTGACTGATCGCATGAAGGCCATCCTCCCGTGGGACGCCGCCGAAGAGATCGCGTTCGAGGGCGAGCCGGGCACGCTCAACGCCGCGAAGCTTGCCGCGATCAAGCAGGTTGGTGTCACCCGCCTCAGTCTGGGCGTCGAACATTTCGACGACCACGTGCTTGAGATCAACGGCCGAGCCCATCGCTCGGGTGAAGTTTACACCGCCTACGAACGCGCCCGCGCCGAGAATTTTTCGCAGATCAACATCGACCTGATCGCCGGCATGGTCGAGGAGACCGAGCCGCTCTGGCAGCGCAACATCCAGGAGACGATCAAGCTCCGTCCCGACAGCGTGACCATCTACCAGATGGAGATCCCCTACAACACGACCATCTACAAGGAAATGAAGGCCGAGGGGAAACTCGTCGCGCCCGTCGCCGACTGGCAGACGAAACGGCGCTGGGTGGACGAGGCCTTCGCTGCGCTGGAGGGCGCGGGCTACACGGTGACGAGTGCCACGACGGCGGTGCGCGATCCGCAGAAGACCAAGTTTCTGTATCGCGATTTGCTCTGGCAGGGCGCGGATCTGCTTGGGCTCGGAGTCGCGAGTTTCAGCCACGTCGCGGGCGTGCATTTTCAAAATCTGCCGGACTTTGAAACCTACACCGCCGCGGTGCAGCGGGGCGATTTGCCCATCGGGCGAGCGCTGGTCACGACCGAGGAGGAGCGGATGATTCGCGAGCTGATCCTGCAGCTCAAACTCGGGCGCGTAAGCCAGAGCTATTTCCGCGAGAAATTTGGCGTGGTCGTCGCCGAGCGCTTCAATCAGCAGC
>JANXSC010000348.1 GCA_025352845.1 Opitutaceae bacterium | reverse complement strand
TCCCGCACTGCACCCCTCGTCGCCTTCATCCAGTGGACGCAGGCCCACATCACCGGCGACGAGAAAGGGCAGGCGCAGATTTTCATCGACCGTCTCTTTCGCGCCTTCGGCCACGCCGGCTCGCTCGATGTCGGCGGCTCGCCCGAATTCCGCATCCGCAAAGCCACCGAGGACGGCGGCGGCACCAGCTTCGCCGACTACGTCTGGAAGCCCGTCGTCCTGATCGAAATGAAGAGGCGCGGGGAAAAACTCTCCCGCCACTACCGCCAGGCCTTCGACTACTGGACGCGCCTCGTGCCCGGCCGCCCGCGCTACGTCGTGCTCTGCAACTTCGACGAATTCCACGTTTACGATTTCGAAACGCAGATGGATTCGCCCGTCGGCCGCGTGTCGCTTGCGGATCTGCCCGTGGCTTACGGCCCGCTCGCGTTTCTCTTTCCCGGCCAGCCCGCGCCCATCTTCACGGACGATCACGTCGCCGTCACCCGCGAGGCCGCCGCCAAGCTTGCCCGCTGCTTCAACAAGCTCATCAAGCGCGGCGTGCCGCGTCCGCTCGCGCAGCGCTTCACGCTTCAGATGCTCGTCGCGTTCTTCGCCGAGGACATCGGGCTGCTCGAAAAATACTTCGTCAAGCGCCTGCTCGACGAGGCCGTGGACGCCACCGCCTTCGACCTGCTCGACGGCCTCTTCAAGGCGATGAACAACCCCGGCGGCACGCGGGGCGGCCGCTTCAGGGGCGTGCCTTATTTCAACGGCGGCCTCTTTGCCGAGCCCGCGGCCATCGAGCTGGGCGGCCCCGAGATTGTGCTCCTCCGCGAGTGCGCCGCGAGCGACTGGTCGAAAGTGCAGCCCGAAATCTTCGGCACCGTCTTCGAGCAGACGCTTGACCAGGACGAGCGCCACGCCTCCGGCGCCCACTTCACGCACCCGGCCGACATCATGAAGATCATCGGCCCCACCATCGTGGAGCCGTGGCGCGAGCAGATCGCCGGCGCCAAGACCGCCAAACGCCTCGGCGAACTCCTCCACCGCATCCAGCACTTTCACGTGCTCGATCCCGCCTGCGGCAGCGGCAACTTCCTCTACCTCGCCTACCGCGAGCTGAAACGCCTCGAAGCGAGCATCTATGAGAAACTGGAGGCATTCTCCTCGAAGGCCGAGGGCGGCCAGATGCGGATGTCCTACCTCTCCGCGCAGAATTTCCACGGCCTCGACCTCAACCCCTTCGCCGTCGAGCTCGCCAAGGTCACGATGATGCTCGCGCGCAAGCTCGCCATCGACGAGCTGCACATCACCGAGCCCGCGCTTCCCCTCGACAACCTCGACGCCCAGTTCCGCTGCACCGATGCGCTCGTGAGCGCCGGCTCCGACGGTAGTTTCATCCGCACGCCGTGGCCCGCCGCCGATGTCATCATCGGCAACCCGCCGTTCCTCGACGCGCGCAAGATGACGCTGGAGCACGGGCGCGAATACGTCGGACGCTTGGAGAGACTATATCCGACGGTGCCGCGACGTGCCGACCTTTGCACTTATTGGTTCCGCAGGTCCGCCGACCACTTATCGAACTGCACGGCCGCCGATCCCGTGGCGGGTCGAGCGGGCCTCGTCGGCACGCAGAACATCCGCAACAATGAATCGCGCGAGGGCGGGCTCGATCACGTCGCGGCTACCGGCACGATTGTCGAGGCTGTGGACAACCAGCCGTGGAGCGGCGAAGCCAACGTCAATGTCTCCATCGCCGCATGGGCAAAAACCAAAGATCCGTTGCTCCTGCCCGCCAAGCGCCGGCTGTGGTTCAAAGTCGAGTCGCTTCTCTCCAAGCCTCGTCGCAAAAAATCCACCGGCCCGGCGTCGAAGGAATTCGATCTTAGCTTCCGCGACGTGGATCAGATTAACTCCGCCCTCTCAGACCAAACTGATGTGGCTGGTGCGACCGTGCTCGGCTGCAATCGCCAACCCAAGCGCTGCTTCGAGGGCCAGCAGCCGGGACACGAAGGGTTTCGACTAAGCGCAGCAGAGCACTCGCATTTGCTGAAGCAGGAAAAAGCCACCGCCGTCGTTTTTCCTTACGTCAACGGCACCGATCTTCTGACTGACGGCTTGGCGCGTTCACCTTCCTTCATCATTGATTTCGGCAGCCGTAATCTGCTCGAAGCGTCGGCGTTTCCCAAGACGCTCGCCATCGTGCAACAGCGGGTTTTGCCCGACTGGCAAAAGAACGCGGCCTCCGAACAAACCGAAACGGGCAAGGGCAGCGGTGAGCACCAAAGCCGGCTTGAAACGTGGTGGTTGCTCAAGCGTCGCCGTGGAGAGCTCCTCGATTCCATTTCCAAACTTAACCGTTACATCGCGTGCTCACGCGTCACCAAGCGTCCTGTGTTCACCTTCCTGAGTTCAATGGTTCATCCCGATTCGTCGCTCACTTGCTTCGCTCTCGCCGACGATTACAGCTTTGGCATTCTCCAATCGCAGACTCACTGGCTCTGGTTCGTGACCAAGTGCAGCAAGCTCGCCGAGCGTTTCCGCTACACGCCGGACACTGTCTTCGATACCTTTCCCTGGCCGCAGGCGCCCGACGCGAAAGCGGTCCGTGCCGTCGCCGCCGCCGGTCGCGAGGTGCGACGCATTCGCGCCGAGACTCTGCCCACGCTCAAGGGCGGACTGCGCGCCCTCTACCGCACGCTCGAACTCCCCGGCGCCAATCCGCTCAAGGCTGCGCACGCCGCGCTCGATGAAGCCGTGCTCGCCGCCTACGGTTTCAGCGGACGCAAAGACCTCCTCGCCCAGCTCCTCGCGCTCAATCAAGCCGTAGCCGCGCAAATCGAGCGCGGCGAAGCGGTGACCGCGCCCGGCATCCCAATCTCGTTTCCCAAGCCGGAAACCCTGCTGACCGACGACTGCATCCGTCCGACGGAAGCGTAAATGGCCGTGGCAGCGTTGCGCCGCGACCGGTGACGACAGTGGTGCCCTGTCGAAGGGCTAGAATTTCAGATGGATTGCCGCGCCCGCCGAGCCGGGCTCGCAATGACAAATCAAACTGACCCACGACCTGTAAATCTCACGC